>NZ_MUFR01000012.1:0-86103 GCF_001996185.1 Salinivibrio costicola subsp. alcaliphilus | reverse complement strand
GCTATTTCTAATATGGTGCCCGGAGGCGGAATCGAACCACCGACACGGGGATTTTCAATCCCCTGCTCTACCGACTGAGCTATCCGGGCTAACGGGGCGTTATTAAACGGATTTTCGGTCTCACCGTCAACTGTTTTTTTGAAAAAAGTCCGGATATCGCATTGTTTGGATAAAAAGACAGCGAAGTGCGATAAAAACACGCAAAAATTCGACCCTTATCGCGGTTTACTGGGGAAGTTGCGCGAAGTCTTTTTGATAGCGTGTGACCTTTTGTAAGTAGCGTCTTGACTCCGAAGAGGGGTGGCGATGGGTTAGCGCCCAGTAGACTTGGTTAGGTTTTAAACGGTTCAGGTATTGCATTGCACGCTCGCGGTTATTATCAAAGGTCAGTAGCACATTACCGGTGCCGCCGTTATAAGCGGAAATCATACTGTAGTGCAAAGAAAGTGGGTCTCGCACCGCTTTGAGATAGCGATTTTTGAGAATATAGAAATAGGCGGTTCCCATATCAATGTTCTTTTCTGGATCAAAAAGGTACTCAGGTGTGGGCTGGCCACGACGTTTTTTTACCAGTTTGAATACATCGCGTCCCGCCGTTTTCGGGACCACTTGCATCAATCCATAGGCGTTGGCCCAGCTCACAGCATACGGGTTAAAGCTACTCTCGGTTTTAATAATGGCATAAATCAGCTTTTCAGAGATGCCGTAACGTTCAGAGGCACGACGGACAATATCCGCATATTGATAGCTGCGTTGTGCGGCGTGATCCGTCACCATAGGAATAGTGACAAAATACATGTTTTGAAAACGGACCTGTTTTTTCTTTAGCCGCCGGTCAATAAGATAGTCAGCAAAGCGATTGGCGCGCCATTGCCAGGTGATGGCTTTACCTTCGTGATCAACCACTTGCCCTTCGAGAAATGGGCGTCCCGTCAGCGGAACTTTTGCTGCAGAGTAAAGATCCACAGAAGCAGGATCGCGCGGGGTTAATAGGGTGGTGACAATGGCTTGTCTGAGGTGATCTTTCGGATCGTCAGTTGCGACGGTTTCCACTTGGATCACACCGCGTTCAAAGTCGATTCGTGCGCGACTTTTGTAATTATCCGTGTATTTGACGTAGTCACGTTTTCCGGAAACAAAGACTTGATCTTCGCCCCAGCGGACTTCGATTTTGCCAGTAAATTGGCTGATAAGCTGATTCAGGGCGTCGATATCTTTTTCGAATTGCCCTGGAATAGGCGCTAGATTTTTCGCAAACCGGTTAGTCGTTTGGTAATCCACGCCCACATATTTTTCGACGCTCTCTCGGCTGCAGCCGGAGAGCAACGCGCCATAACAGCACACTAACAAACAGAGTATTCGCGTCATTTTTGATTGTATTAGGATAAAAAAACACCCGCATTGAGCGTAACACAATGCGGGTGCGTTGCTGTGGTCAAGCCGCCTAGCTGTGGGCGACACCACGGAATTTACGCTTCGGGTGGCACATAGCCATCGATTTGCACGTCTTTTCCTTCAAACAAAAAGTTGACCATTTCTTGTTCAATGATCTTACGATGTTCAGGATCCATCATATTGAGCTTCTTTTCATTGATAAGCATGGTTTGCTTCTTTTGCCATTCCGCCCAGGCTTCTTTGCAAATATTGTCATAAATGCGTTTGCCCAACTCTCCCGGGTAGAGTTGAAAATCGAGTCCATCGGCTTCTTTTTGGAGACGTTGGCAAAATACGGTACGGCTCATAATCTAGGCTCCTTGTCATCGCCGGTTAGAGATTGTTGGCGCTCATGTTCAAGCAAGGTTAACAGCTTTTTCACTGGGGCCGCTAATCCTACTTTTGCAGGTTGTGATAAGTTATACCAAAGCCCTTGGTTGGCTTCCATGATGATTTGCGGTCGCTCAGCCACCGAGACTTTAATCGGTACAATATCTAAGTGAAAGTGACTGAAGGTATGTCTAAACGCGGTTAAGACCTCAGTTTTGACCGGTTTGATATTATGTAGCTTATCGGCAATATCGGCCTCGAGCGTGTGCTCAACCGCTTCAGGCAAGCACCATAACCCGCCCCAAAGGCCGCTTGGTGGTCGTTGCTCTAACCAGATTTCATCTTGATGCTGGATCAGCAAAAAACTGGTTTGTTTGACCGGTAAGGTTTTTTTCGGTTTTTTGCCAGGAAAATCCATTTGCCGACCTTGTGCGCGTGCCTCGCAGCGGTCGGCAACAGGGCAAAGATCACATTTAGGCTTGCTTCGTGTACAAACCATCGCGCCCATATCCATCATGGCTTGGTTGTACTTGTCGGTATCTGTGGTGGGCGTGAGTGTTTCGGCAATCTCCCATAACTTGTTTTCTACCGGCTTTTTACCCGGCCAACCTTCGACGGCAAAACAGCGCGCTAAGGTGCGTTTGACGTTGCCGTCTAAAATGGGGTGCGGTTGACTGAGCGACAAAGAAAGCACGGCGCCGGCGGTTGAGCGGCCGACACCTGGGAGCGCCATGACCTCATCGAGCGTGGTAGGAAATACGCCATCATGGTGGTTGGCAATCACTTGTGCCGCTTTGTGAAGGTTGCGGGCACGGGCGTAATATCCTAACCCCGTCCATAAATGAAGAACTTCATCCTGATCGGCATTCGCTAAGTCGATAACGGTCGGAAACCGTGCCATAAACCGTTCAAAATAAGGGATTACTGTGCTTACTTGGGTCTGTTGCAGCATAATCTCACTGAGCCAGACTTTATATGGCGTTTTGTTTTGCTGCCAAGGTAAGGTTTTACGGCCATATTGCTCATACCAGTTTAAGATGGCATCGGAAAATGATTGACTCACTGTGTTCTCTCTTATTGTTTTGCTCACACGTGCACAAAGGCAGGCCACAGGGTACACTAACGGCAGGGCGTACTAATAGGATCAGCGCGTCCACCTTGCGCTATCGCAAAAACTTTGCATAATGCGCAGTCCGTTTAGATTTCCAACAATCGATGGTGACGGCTACCGGCATCATTACTACTGCATCACAGGCACCCAATCATGACTGAAGTCACTAAAACCGAACTCACCGAGGATGGCAAAGTTATTCGTAAAGTACGCAGTTTTGTGCGTCGCGAAGGCCGTTTAACGAAAGGGCAAGAGCAAGCGCTAAACGAATCCTGGCCGACCATGGGGATTGACTTTGACGCCACCGAGCTTGATTGGCAGCAGGTGTTTGGTAATGATAATCCTGTGGTATTAGAAATCGGTTTTGGCATGGGCGCCTCTTTGGTTGAAATGGCAAAAAATGCCCCTGAGAAGAACTTTGTGGGCATTGAAGTGCATACCCCTGGTGTGGGCGCCTGTTTAATGGCAGCGCGTGAAGCCGGTGTCACCAATCTGCGTGTGATGTGCCACGATGCGGTCGAAGTGTTTGAGCAAATGTTGCCGAAAGAAAGTTTGGACACGGTGCAACTTTTCTTCCCTGACCCATGGCATAAAAAACGTCACCACAAACGCCGTATTGTGCAGTTACCGTTCGCTGAAATGGTAAGAGACAAGTTAAAAATGGGTGGCGTATTCCACATGGCGACGGACTGGGAAAACTATGCTGAGCACATGATCGAAGTGATGGAAGCGGCGCCTCACTATCAAAATACCGCAAAAGAGGGCTATTATGTTCCTCGTCCTGAAGAGCGCCCGCTGACTAAATTTGAGCAGCGCGGGCAGCGCCTGGGTCATGGTGTATGGGATATCAAATACACACGCACAGCCTAATGTGCTAAGGCGCGACGGCGCAGATAAGTGAAAGCGGAAAGCCAACCTCAGGTTGGCTTTTTTGTCCCCTGTTGTAAAAGGATCCTGTTGGTGAAACCAAGCTCTCAACTGTTAGCGCAAATCCTGGAGGATGTCCGTCCTTTAATGGGTCGCGGTAAGGTGGCTGATTACATTCCAGCCCTTGCGGATGTGCCGAATCATAAACTCGGTATTGCGGTTTGCTACAACGATGGCGACCTGATCACCGCCGGTGACGCGGACGAAGCCTTTTCTATCCAGTCGATTTCTAAAGCGTTAAGCCTGACATTGGCAATGCAAAATTATCGCGCGGAAGAAATATGGACACGGGTTGGTAAAGAGCCCTCTGGTCAGGCTTTTAACTCATTAATCCAGCTTGAGATGGAGCAGGGGATCCCGCGTAATCCGTTTATCAACGCTGGCGCCTTAGTCGTCAGTGATATGCTGCATACGCGTCAATCAGCCCCTCGCCAGCGGATGTTAGAGTTTGTGCGTCAGTTAGCGGACAACCCCCATCTTTGTTATGACAAGGTGGTTGCGGATTCAGAAATGCAGCACAGTGATCGCAATGCGGCAATTGCTTATCTGATGCGTGCGTTTGGCAATTTTGACAATGAGGTGGTGCCGGTTTTAACTAATTATTTCCACTATTGTGCATTAGAAATGAGTTGTGTTGATTTGGCCAAAGCCTTTTTCTACCTGGCGAATCAAGGAACGCCTTTATCGGGAAAAACGCGGATTTTAACGCCGACGCAAAGCAAGCAAATGAATGCGCTCTTAGCGACGTGTGGCTTGTATGATGGTGCGGGTGAGTTTGCCTACCGTGTTGGTATGCCTGGCAAGTCTGGCGTTGGTGGTGGGATTATTGCAATTGTGCCAGGCGAAATGTCGATTGCCGTTTGGTCGCCAGAACTGGATCCATCGGGTAACTCGTTAGCAGGCACCGCCGCTTTAGAGCTGTTATCTGCTCGGATTGGGCGGTCTATTTTCTGATCCTAGCCCCGATACCGGTGAATAAAAAGCCCCGCATGCACGATGAGCGGGGCTTTTTGTTATTAGGCGCAACCGCTATGACTGGGCTATACGCCCTTGGTTAGCCTTGTGCCGCGAGCGTAGCGAAGGCGTGGTCAGCAGCTGCCAGTGTCGCATCAATTTCCTTTTGGCCGTGCGCCAAGCAGGTAAAGCAGGCTTCAAACGCAGACGGTGCGAGATAGATACCTTGCTCGAGCATTAAGTGGAAGAAACGCTTAAAGCGCTCAGTATCGCACTGCTGCACGTCTTTGAAGCAAGTGACTGTGTCTTGGTCCGTAAAGAAAAAACCAAACATTGCACCGGCTCGGTTGGTCGCTAATGGAATACCGTGTTTGTCGGCCAAGGCTTTAAAGCCATCAGCAAGTTGTTTGGTGACACTATTGAGGTAATCATGATTGCCTGGTTGACGTAGTTCACTAAGACACGCGAAGCCAGCTGCCATGGCGACCGGGTTACCGGCCAAGGTGCCCGCCTGATAAACCGGACCGGTCGGTGCTAAGTATTCCATCACATCGCGACGACCACCAAATGCACCTACAGGCATGCCACCACCGACGATTTTACCTAGGGTAGTCAAATCAGGTTTGACGTCGTAATAGGCTTGTGCGCCGCCAAGTGCCACGCGAAAGCCCGTCATCACCTCATCAAAAATTAGCAGGGCACCAAATTCATCGCATAGCGCGCGTAAACCTTGTAAGAAACCTGGCTGTGGTGGCACACAGTTCATGTTACCGGACACTGGCTCGACAATAATACAAGCCACCTCGTCAGGGTAAGTCTCGAACGTTTGGCGTACCGAGTCTAGATCGTTATAGGTGCAGGTCAGCGTGTGTTTGGCAAAATCTGCCGGTACCCCGGGGGAGTTTGGCTCGCCGAGCGTGAGTGCGCCTGAGCCTGCTTTCACGAGTAAGCAGTCACCATGGCCATGATAGTTGCCTTCAAATTTGATGAACTTATCGCGTTTGCTATAGCCGCGCGCGAGACGAATGGCACTCATGGTCGCTTCGGTGCCAGAGTTCACCATACGCACCATTTCCATGGATGGAACAAGCTCAGCAACCAGTTCTGATAAAGTGGTTTCACTTTCGGTGGGTGCACCAAAGCTCAGTCCACGCTGGGCGGCATCAACCACAGCTTCTCGAATGGAGGCGTGGTTATGGCCGAGAATCATTGGGCCCCACGAGCCGACGTAGTCGATGTAAGCTTTGCCGTCGGCATCAAAGATGTACGCGCCGTCAGCACGCTCCATAAAGACAGGGTCACCGCCGACACCGGCAAATGCACGCACGGGAGAATTCACGCCACCGGGAATGGTGCGTCTAGCTTGTTGAAAAAGTTGTGCTGATTTGGTCATGACATATCCTGTTAGGTAAGGCTTCGCCTAAATTGCGTCGGTGTATTTTAACCAAAGATACAGAACACTGGCGAGGTAGAGTATGATTTCATTGCAACAAGTTTGGCAATTAATACGTACTGATCACAATTGCGATCAAGCGCGCAATACTTGAACACTTTACTCAGGTATTAGATAATCCACTACTAAGCACCAAGAGCATGTGAGGTAACAATGAGCGAAGCACCTTTGCCGTTAGAGTTTTCTGAGGCCGCGGCGACCAAGGTAAAGACGCTGATTCAGGAAGAAGAAAACCCAAACCTGAAACTACGCGTCTACATTACCGGTGGTGGCTGTAGCGGCTTCCAGTATGGTTTTACCTTTGACGAAAACGTCAATGAAGGCGATATGGAGATCGAGAAAAGCGGCGTGATGTTGGTAGTGGACCCCATGAGTTTACAGTATTTAATGGGTGGGAAAGTCGACTATACCGAGGGGCTGGAAGGATCGCGCTTTTTCATTGATAACCCGAATGCCACCACCACGTGTGGCTGTGGCGCATCATTTAGCGTCTAATTTTTCGGCTGCGATAAAACGTACGACTTTTCGTTCCATCACAAAAACGGCGCCCTGTAGCGCCGTTTTTTGTCGCAATAGCCTGTTTAACCGCCACGGTTATAATGGTTTAAGTTGCCTACTGTCGCCAGTAGCTGGTTAAATTTGCTCAACTGTGCCATACGAGATTCAGCCAAGCGAACGAATTCTCGCTTGTCTTTACCTTGCAGGGATTTCGCTTCTGGCAATGCGACGGTGCGTGGGTTCTTATGCACACCATTGACCAAGAACTCGTAATGTAAGTGCGCCCCCGTAACACGCCCTGTTGATCCAAGCGTGCCGACGATATCGCCTTGTTTGACGCGCTGGCCGGTTTTCACTTTGCGTTTGGTCAAGTGCAAATACTTAGTGATGTATGTCGAGCTATGGCGGATAAAGACATAATTGCCGTTAAAGCGATTATAAGACGCTTTCATCACGATACCGTCACCAGCCGCTTTGATAGGCGTACCAACCGGTGCGACATAATCGGTGCCGCGATGCGGTTTGACCCGACCCGTCACCGGGTGCAGACGGCGTGGATTAAAGTTTGAACTGACATATCTAAAGTTCACCGGCGAGCGCAAGAAGGCTTTTTTCATCGCTTTACCGGTTGGTGTGTAGTATTTGCCACTCTCTGCTCGCACGGCGGTAAAGGTTTCACCACGGTTGGTGAACGTGGCTGCCAGAATATTACCGCTGCCAATGTGTTCACCTTCGACAAACTCCTCTTCATATAAGACGGAAAAACTGTCTCCGTTACGAATATCGAGGGCAAAATCGACATCCCAGCCGAAAATCCCCGCCAGTTGCATGATTTGGTTTGGAGTGAGGCCTGCGCCTGACGCGGCTTGCCAAAAGCTCGATTGAATGGTCGCTCGGGCAAAATTTATCTGGGTATCAACGTGTTTGGTTTCAATACGAGATTGATAGGTGTCATCGATCTTATTGACGATGAGGGTTTCATTGCTACCGCGTGGCTGAATCAGTTGCACCAGCTCGCCGCTGTCATCAACGCCTAAACGTACTTCATCACCAGGATTCAGATACGCCAAACGCTGGGTATGCTCATCGGCATTCACGAGGCGATAGAGATCAGTTGGGCTCAGGCCCGCGCGGTTAAACAGCAACGCCATACTTTCACCCGGTTGCACCTCATAGGTGGACCAATGGATAGTGCGGCTAAACTGTGCGGGCATTTCATCTTGTGGTGGCAGTAACGAGACGGCATCCACAGGGACAGGGTAGTGCTTACCCGGTTCAAAATTGGGTTGAGGGCGCGGGGTGCTTGGGCCATCAGGCACCAACATTAATAAGACTACGAATGCACTTAATGCACCGATAATGAGTTTATGTAACTTGGGTAAGGCTGCGAGTTTATTTAACGGCATGAAGACTATGTTGAATCACTACGAATAAAGTTATGACAGTCAGACACCCAATCGGTTTTATTGGGGATGATGCCCTGAAGTAGATTTGACACGGCTGACACAAAGACCACACACATTTTTTGATGGCAGCCACTGCGCACACCCTGTATACACTCTATCAGTTTAACTGGTTTCAAAAACTGTCGCTATTCGAGTAATATGTCCGTTTATCACATTTTTGCCTATTAGGTAGGAGCAACAGACTATGGCGAGCCTTGAAGCCGCGCTAGCAGAACTAAAACGTGGCGTTGATGAAGTAATCCCGGAAGACGAGCTGGTGGCAAAGCTGAAAGAGGATCGTCCTCTTCGCATTAAGCTCGGTGCGGATCCTACTGCACCGGATATCCACCTCGGTCACACAGTGATCTTAAATAAGCTCCGAGCTTTTCAAGCGCTTGGCCATGAAGTGATTTTTTTGATTGGCGATTATACCGGCATGGTTGGTGACCCGAGTGGTAAAAACACGACGCGCCCGCCATTGACACGTGAGCAGGTACTGGCAAACGCAGAAACCTACAAAGAGCAGGTCTATAAAATTTTAGACCCTGCTAAAACACGTATTGAGTTTAACTCTAAATGGCTGGGCGAATTAGGCACGGATGGCATGATTCGTCTCGCGGCGAGCTCAACCGTGGCGCGTATGCTCGAGCGTGATGACTTTAAAAAGCGTTATACCAGTAACCAAGCGATAGCTATTCATGAGTTTATCTACCCACTCTTGCAAGGCCACGATTCAGTCGCGTTGGAAGCGGACGTTGAGCTGGGCGGGACCGACCAAAAGTTTAACTTGTTAATGGGGCGTGAGCTGCAAAAGCAAGCGGGACAAAAGCCGCAAGTCGTGATGACGATGCCGCTATTGGTTGGGCTTGATGGTGTTAAAAAGATGTCTAAATCGGCCCATAACTACATCGGCGTCAGCGAACGTCCAGATGATATGTTTGGTAAAATCATGTCGATTTCTGACGATCTCATGTGGGATTACTACGAGCTGTTGTCATTCCGTCCTCTCGAGGAAGTGGCTCAGTTTAAGCAAGATGTTCAAGCGGGTAAAAACCCTCGTGATATTAAGATCTTGCTGGCGAAAGAAATCATTGCCCGTTTCCATTCAGACGCCGATGCTGACGCGGCCGAGCAAACTTTTATCAATCGTTTCCAAAAAGGGGCGATGCCAGATGAGATGCCAAGCTTTACCTTTGAGCAAGGTATTGCGATTGGTAATCTGCTAAAAGAGGCGGGACTGGTAAATTCCACCTCAGACGCGCTGCGTATGATCCGCCAAGGTGCGGTGAAAATTGACGGCGAAAAAGTGGAAGACACTAAGCTGGTGCCAGCAGCGGGTGAAGCCGTATATCAAGTGGGTAAGCGTAAGTTTGCGCGTGTGACGTTAAGCTAGAGATCCCCTAAAAGGGGACTCTACGTAACGTATAAAGGCATGACTAGCTGATAACGAAAAGCCCTCGCGTAATTCGCGAGGGCTTTTCTCATGATTTACTGACTAGGTATGCCAAACGCCTTTTAGTGCACGTACCATGTGTTGACCAAGGTAAAACGCCGTTTGTAGGCAGGCTTCGCTAAGTTGGGCATCGTCTGGAGTGTGTGCAGTCACCCCAAGGCTTGTGCCACTTGGGTTAATGTTTTCTACCCCGATATTGGCACGGCCTAGGCTTAGCCACAGCATGTCATGCTGGCTGGCTAAGGTTTGGAAATACTGCAGTGTCTGGGGCTGATCGCCACCTGGGTAGGTGCCTACG
Source organism: Salinivibrio costicola subsp. alcaliphilus (assembly GCF_001996185.1). Classification (NCBI taxonomy): domain Bacteria; kingdom Pseudomonadati; phylum Pseudomonadota; class Gammaproteobacteria; order Vibrionales; family Vibrionaceae; genus Salinivibrio; species Salinivibrio costicola. Next base: position 76,200 of record NZ_MUFR01000012.1, on the reverse strand, counting down.
GTAAAGCCTGCCGCGTACTTTCCTCGCCAATCTTGTGTTTCCCAGCTTGGGCTGGACGCATCGGCAAAGGCTTTAAATTGTGCGCTTGGCCCACCCATGTAGGTGGGAGCACCAAAGATGATCGCGTCGACCTCTTTGAGTTTTTCAAACAGCTTATCATCGATAAAGCGTCCGTTTTCTATCATTTCTGATGTAATGCGATACACCACTGGCTCGGCATCGCCGGCATGAATGCCTTCTGCGATGGTGGTGGCGAGTGCATGCGTGTGTTCATCTTCAGAGTGATAAATGATGGCAATGCTGATCATAGAGGCTCCTTTATTAGGCTGTTCTCCATGACATTAGGGTGTGCTGCCTAGATTTCAACCACCATTTGCCATATATCACGACACCTTAACACTAATGGCTATCACTATTTATCGAGCGCAAACGGCGGTAAAGATAAATGCCAGCGAATGGCCGCTAAACGGATCAGTAAGGTGGTGAGCATACCGGCGAGCGATGCCGTGACTGTGTCTGGACTCACTTCGATAGCAAGAGTATGGACAATGCCGCCAGCAATACAGGCCGTTGCATACACTTCCGTTCTCAGCACCATAGGCACTTCCCGCGCGAGCACATCACGAATAATGCCACCGCCACAGGCCGTTATGACCCCCATGATCACCGCGACAAGTGGCGATGCACCATAGCTTAGGGCTTTATCCACCCCAATGCCGACAAAGACCGCTAAACCAATCGCATCCGCGCAAGGCAGTACGTACCAAGGTAGACGGCGCGGATGGCGGATCAGCAGCATGGTCGCCACGCAGGTGGCTAATATCACCCAAATATAAAGCGTATCGGTAATCCAAAAGGCTGGTGTGGCGCCCATGGCCATATCTCTGACGGTGCCTCCTCCAATGGCGGTGGCACAGGCCAACACCACCACGCCAAAGGGGTCCATTCTTAAGCGACCGGCGACTAACACCCCTGAAATAGCAAAAACGGCGGTGCCAAATAAATCGAATAAATACAGAATCATGGTTTGTGTCATGCTAGGTCCTATTGCGCGTGACGGACTTTATCGAGGGCGGTACAAATTTGCTCTGCGGCATTCAATGCGCGTGGTGTGGCGCGGGTTAACCAGTCAGGATTCAGTGGCCAGGTAAAACGTTGTGCGTGATCGGGCACTAATTCAGCCATCGATTGCCAAGATTCTGGCAATGTCGCACCGGTGTAGAACACCGTTTGTGGTAAGCGAGTGATCACCTGTTCCATATTCACTTGCGGATAGGCGGCTGGGCTTTCGGCGAAAATATTTTCCCCGCCGCATAAGCGAAATAACTGACTCGGCCAAGCACGATCACTGGCGGTCATTAAAGGCGTATCGCTGAGTAGATAAAAATAGCGTACAGATGGTGCGTTCTGATAACGCGCTTTGAGCTGTGCGAGCTTTTTATCAAAGGCTTTTGCGTTGCGTGTGGCGATATCAGACGTCTTACTGTAGCGGCCTAACTCGCGAATAAACTGGCCAATGTCGCTAAGCTGGTTGGGGTTAAGGTAACGAATCTCAAATCCCATCTTAGCGAGAGTTTCTAGCGGTTTAGGCGGATTGCCGCCACGCCAAGCTAAAATTAAATCAGGCTTTAGGGCGATAATGCGCTCTAACTTTATCCCGCGGTAATTGGCCACGCGTTCAAGAGACTTTGCTTGCTCTGGGTAATCACTATAGGCGCTGGCTGCGACTAGATGAGGACCAAGTCCTGCGGCATAGGCGAGCTCAGTCGCATGAGGAGCAAGACTGATCACTCGAGGTGACGTGGCATAAGCGCTGAAAGCCAGTCCCCAAAGCGAGATGAGAAACACAGGTCTACATACCAAAAGCAGCACGAGGCGGGCGCGAAAACGAGGCATCAATCCGAGTCCTTAAAGAATAAGAAGCAAAGAGCTTAACGCAAGCCAAATTAAAACACTGTGTTTTAATTTTAAACGCAAAAGCAATAGGTGGTAACACGCCGGGGTGACCCCGTAGCCAATTTTGGTTCTGAGGGTTTTCGTGCCTTGATAGATAGCCGGGCCACCGAGAGATAATTGAAAGCGGCTTCCCGCACAGGCGAGTAGCCAACCCGGTCCTGGCGTGCGCCAACGACGGCCTTGTTGCCAGCAAGCTTTGAGATGCGTCCATGGCGTACGCCCTAGCGCCAACACGAGCGCAAACAGCGACATTGGAATGGTGTCGACCAGGTTGAGTAATCGTGCGGTTGCAAGGCCGAATGGATAATAGGCTAGTCGGCTGGGTGACCAGACGCGATGGAGATGAACCACACTGGTATATAAAAGGGCACCGACGCCACCGGCAAGCGCATAGTAAAAGATCACACAGGCGCCATGCCGAGCCGTGCCAAGGATCAGCGTTTCGGCGCCGGCTTTACCGATGCCGATCAATGACAAGGACTCAGTGTCTCGGTTTACCTGTGTCGCGAGTAATGCACGCGAGGTACCTTTATCATGCTCATCAATGGCCTGCGCGAGTGCGTGTCCAAATTGGTCAATCGGTCGCCACGCTAATGCGAGCCAAAGCAAAATCCCATCAAAGAGTGGACGTGACCAGACGAGCTCACGAGCGGCAATCAATAAAATAGCCAAGGTGCCGCACATCAAGGCCAAGGCGAGACCACCCGCGAGTTTGCGTTGCTGTTTAGGATCGTTATCTTTATTGACTTGGCTCGCCAGCAATACGGCATACTGCTGCCAATATTGAAAAGGAGAGTGCTGGGTTGAGAGCGGCAGTAACCAGTGGATCAGCACCGCCAGCCACAGCGCCCATAAGCTTCCGTGGTTGGCGGCGAACAGTATCCATTGTTGCGGATTAAGCAAAGCATCCATGATCGTGGTCGGGTTAGTCGTTAATCATCGTCACCATTTTTTCGACCATGGCGGAGGAGCTTTTTGCTGCCAGAGGCAAGAATTCTTCAAAAGACATGGGTGACTCTTTTTCTGCGACCACGTCAGAAATAGCACGTACTACCACAAAAGGTGTTTTGAACTGGGCACAAACTTGCGCAATGGCAGCCGCTTCCATTTCTGCGGCAACGGCTTGGGGGAAGTGAGTGTGGATATGTTGACGATGTGCGTCAGTGTGGACGAAGGTATCTGCGGTACAAATGAGTCCGCGAACCACATGAGTCTCAGCGTCGACCGCTTTCTCAGCTAATTGCATTAAGGCTTCATCCGATTCAAATACTGCCGGCTGCTGTGGCACCTGCCCCATTTGATAGCCAAATGCGGTTGCGTCCGCATCGTGATAACCAACCTGAGAAGACACAACGACGTCTCCGACATTGAGCGAGGGCTCAAAAGCACCCGCAGAGCCGGTATTGATCACCCAATCAGGCTGGTGCTGTGAAAGCAACAAGCTGGTGCCAATGGCCGCCGCTACTTTACCAATCCCCGACTGCAACAAAACAATATCATGGCCGTGTAAGGTGCCGGAGTAGAAGGTGCAACCGCCCTCATGGTGCGTCGTTAGGCTGGTTAGCTTGTCGCGCAGTAGAGTGACTTCTTGCTCCATTGCGCCAATAATGCCGATTTTCATGGTTATAATCCTGTTCGCGCGTTAATGCCGTTAGTGTACATTAGACAATAAAAAAGTGCCTCCTTTGAGGCACTTCTGATGCTGTCGTTGATCTTAACGCGTTTAAACTTCAAGGTAATCCATGATCCCCTCCGCCGCTTTACGGCCTTCATCGATAGCCGTGACCACTAAGTCGGATCCTCGTACTGCATCCCCGCCGGCGAAGATCCGCGGATTCGTGGTTTGGTATAAGATCTCACCTTTGGCAGGCGCCTGAATCCGTCCTCGTTCGTCTAGTGCGACATCGTAAGGTTCCAACCATTCCATTGCATGAGGCTGAAAACCAAAAGCCATGATCACCGCGTCAGCTTCCAGTATGTGTTCACTGCCTTCAATCGGCTCAGGACGACGGCGGCCGGCGGCATCCGGGGCACCCAATTGGGTTTTCACTACGGTGACGCCGCGGACATTGCCGTTATCGTCCACTTCAATGCCAAGCGGTTGCAGGTTGAACATAAAGTTGACGCCCTCTTCACGCGCATTTTTAACTTCTCGACGTGAACCCGGCATGTTTTCTTCGTCACGGCGATAAGCACAGGTGACGCTAGCGGCTTGTTGGCGAATCGAGGTACGCACACAGTCCATAGCCGTATCCCCGCCACCGAGGACCACAACGCGTTTCCCTGCCATATCGATAAAGTCGGGCGCATGATCCAGATCCATCACTTTATAGGTGTTGGAGACTAAAAAGGGCAGGGCATCAAAGACACCGGGCGCATCTTCATTCGCGAGCCCGGCACGCATGTATTGATAGGTTCCCACACCTAAGAATACCGCGTCGTAGTCATCCACGAGGGTTTGCATCTCAATATCTTTGCCGACTTCGGTGTTGAGGCGGAACTCTACACCCATCTCGGTAAAGACGCGCTGACGATGACGCATGACATCCTTTTCTAATTTAAAGGAAGGAATGCCAAAGGTAAGCAAACCACCGATCTCAGGATAACGATCAAAGACGACGGGTTTAACGCCATTGCGTACTAACACATCGGCGCATGCCAGACCAGCAGGCCCTGCGCCAATCACGGCCACTTTTTTATCGGTCCACTCGACATGTGACATATCGGGCTTCCAGCCCATTTCAAAGGCTTTATCGGTAATGTATTTTTCGACATTACCGATAGTCACCGCACCAAAATCGTCGTTGAGAGTGCAGTCACCTTCGCACAGACGATCTTGCGGACAGACTCGGCCGCAGACTTCTGGCAAGCTGTTGGTTTGATGTGACAGTTCTACCGCTTCAATAATCCGCCCTTGGTTGGCAAGCTCTAGCCATTGCGGAATGTAGTTGTGTACTGGGCACTTCCATTCGCAATACGGGTTGCCACAATCGAGGCAACGATCTGCTTGGGCCGATACTTCCTTCTCGGTGAAAGGCTCATAGATCTCAACGAACTCAATCTTGCGCGTTTCAATCGCTTTTTTGCGCGGATCAATGCGCTGGACATCAATAAACTGATAGATGTTCTGGCTCATGGGTCCCTCCTTTTATTGCGCCTGAACGCGCAACTCGGTCGCGCTACGACTTTGATGGCCTAATAAAGTATTCACATCCGCCGCTTTGGGTTTGACCAAATAGAAGCGATGCACCCAATGATCAAACTCATCCAGTAGCTGTTTTGCACGATCCGAGCCAGTTAGCTCAAAATGCTGAGCAATTAAGCCACGTAAATGCTCTTGGTGGATCGTGAGAGCTTCCAGTGAGAGTGCCTCGACCAATTCAGCATTGATATGGGCATGGAAGTCGCCCTCTTCATCCAGCACATAAGCAAAGCCGCCTGTCATTCCAGCGCCAAAGTTGACACCGGTGCGCCCTAGAATTGCCACAATACCGCCTGTCATGTATTCACATGCGTTATCGCCTGCGCCTTCCACAATGGCATGGACGCCTGAGTTGCGTACCGCAAAGCGCTCTCCTGCTTTACCCGCAGCAAAGAGCTTGCCGCCCGTTGCACCATACAGGCAGGTGTTACCCATAATGGTGGACTCATGGCTGGCAAATGCCGATCCAACCGGTGGACGGATGACAATCTGTCCGCCACTCATGCCTTTACCGACATAATCGTTGGCATCACCGATGAGGGTAATGTTGACTCCAGCGGCATTCCATACCCCCAGAGACTGGCCTGCGGTGCCTTGCAGTTGAATATCGAGCGGATTGGCTGCCATTCCGGCATTGCCATAGCGTTTGGCGATGACGCCTGACAAGCTAGCACCGACTGAGCGGTCGGTATTACGGACCGAGCGGTAAATACTCGCGCTACGATTCGCCTCAATCGCATCACTCAGTTCACTCAGCAGAGTCTGGTTCAGCGCCGCTTTATCGAATGGCGTATTCGGCTCACTGCAATATAAGGTTTTTCCCGGCCAAGGCGTTGGCGCCTCAAGGATATGGCTTAAATCCAGTTTCAACTGTTTGGCGGTAAAGCCTTCAACTGCCTCTAATAAGTCGGTACGGCCAATCAGATCGGTGAGTTTCTCGACCCCGAGCTCAGCGAGCAGTTCGCGTACCTCTTCACCCAGGCCTTTGAAGAAATTCATCACCTGTTCGGGGAGGCCTTTAAAGTGATCGCGACGCAAGGTTTCATCCTGGGTTGCCACACCGGTCGCGCAATTGTTGAGATGGCAAATTCGCAGATATTTACAACCGAGTGCCACCATGGGGGCGGTACCAAAGCCGAAACTTTCTGCGCCTAAAATCGCCGCTTTAATAATGTCGAGACCGGTTTTCAAGCCGCCATCAACTTGCAGGCGAATTTTGTGGCGTAAGCCATTTTCCACCAAAGCTTGCTGGGTTTCGGCTAGGCCGAGCTCCCAAGGGCTACCTGCATACTTCACCGATGTCAGCGGGCTGGCACCGGTACCGCCATCGTAACCCGAAATGGTAATCAGATCGGCATAGGCTTTCGCGACGCCAGTGGCAATGGTGCCAACACCTGGTTCCGAGACCAGCTTAACCGAGACCAGTGCCTGCGGATTCACTTGTTTTAAGTCGAAGATCAGCTGCGCTAAATCTTCAATTGAGTAAATATCATGATGAGGCGGCGGCGAAATCAGGGTGACTCCAGGCACGGAAAAGCGTAGTTTCGCGATCTCTGCGGTCACTTTATGCCCTGGCAGCTGCCCGCCTTCACCCGGTTTCGCACCTTGCGCGACCTTGATTTGCAGCACGTCGGCATTAGTTAAGTAGTGCGGGGTGACGCCAAAGCGGCCCGAGGCAATTTGTTTGATCCGAGAATTACGCTCGCTATTGAAGCGACGTGGATCTTCACCGCCTTCTCCAGAGTTGGAGTGACCGCCTAGACGGTTCATGGCAATGGCGAGAGCTTCATGGGCTTCTGGACTTAAAGCGCCAATTGACATAGCGGCTGAATCAAAGCGTTTAAACAGCTCGGTCGCGGGTTCTACGCGCTCGAGTGCAAGCGGCGTTTGTGCTTTTTTCAAGCGCATTAAGTCACGCAAGGTCGCGACCGGACGTTCATTGACCGTGTTGGCGTAGGTTTTGTAATCCATGGTTTCACCCGAGCGGACCGCGCTTTGCAAGTTGGTCACTACATCGGGGTTATAAGCATGGTACTCACCGTCATGCACATATTTGAGCAAGCCACCGTGCTCAAGCGGTTTGCGTTTAATCCACGCGCGACGGGCAAGGTTGATGAGGTCTTGTTGGAAATCGTCAAAATTTGCCCCTTGAATCCGACTCGCGACGCCTTTAAAGCAAAGTTCAATGACATCGTCATGCAGACCTACGGCTTCAAACAGTTGCGAGCAGCGGTAAGACGCAATGGTCGAGATCCCCATTTTCGACATGATTTTGTAAAGGCCTTTATTGATGCCATTACGGAAGTTAACCATGACGTCACGATAAGGTTGGTTGACCGCACCAATATCGACCAAATTAGCCAAAGTTTCGTAGGCTAAATAGGGATAAACCGCGGTGGCGCCAAAACCGAGTAACACCGCAAACTGATGGGCATCACGAGCGCTACCGGTTTCGATGATGATGTTGGCATCACAGCGCAGGTTCTTGCTGACCAAACGTTTTTGCACTGCACCGACGGCCATGGCGGCTGGGATTGGGAGCGTGTCTTTATGAATACTGCGATCGGACAGCACGACCAAGACGGTGCCATCGCGGACACAGCGCTCAGCTTGATCACAAAGGTCAAGGATCGCTTGGTGAAGATCTTTCTCGTTCGGGTTGTAGTTAATATCGAGAACCGTATTGCGGTAATAGGTGTCGTCCAGCTCGAGTAACTGGATCAGATCTGAAAACAGCAGTACGGGCGATTTAAAGGCAACCCGTTCGGCATGGCCATCGGTCTCGCAAAAGACGTTCATCTCGCGACCGATACAGGTCGCCAATGACATCACGTGATTTTCCCGTAACGGATCGATAGGTGGATTGGTGACCTGAGCAAATTTTTGCCGGAAATAGTCACTGACACAGCGCGGACGCGAAGAAAGCACCGCCATTGGTGTGTCATCGCCCATAGAGCCGGTCGCTTCTTGGCCGATATCACCCAAGACCTTGACTACCTGGTCAATCTCTTCGTTCGACATGCCAAACAGCTTTTGATACGTCTTGAGCTGACCATCTTGCAGGTTGCGGCTGCCTTCACTGGTTTGTGGGTCCAGATCTTCAAAAGGCGTCAGGCGACGGACGTGTTGATCGAGCCATTCGCGATAGGGGTGGCGGCTTTTGAGCTCATTATCGATTTCACCCGAGTGCCAAATTTTCCCTTCTCGTGTATCAATGACCAGCAACTCGCCTGGCCCGACACGCCCTTTTTCCTCAACTTCATCCGGTGCGTAATCCCAGATGCCGACTTCAGATGCCAAGGTAATAAATTTATCTTTGGTGATTACATAACGCGCTGGACGCAGACCGTTTCGGTCAAGATTACAGGCCGCGTAGCGACCGTCTGACATCACGATGCCGGCTGGGCCATCCCAAGGCTCCATATGCATCGAATTAAAATCATAGAATGCGCGGAGCTCATCATCCATATCTGGATGATTTTGCCAAGCAGGCGGCACAAGCAGGCGCATGGCTCGGAACAAGTCCATACCACCGGCAAGAAAGACTTCCATCATGTTATCGAGGCTGGATGAGTCTGAACCGGATTCATTCACAAATGGCGCCGCTTGGTATAAATCTGGCAATAATGGCGAGTTAAACTTATACGCACGGGTCCGAGCCCACTGGCGATTCCCTTCAATGGTGTTGATTTCACCATTGTGTGCGAGGTAGCGGAAAGGCTGGGCAAGCGGCCAGCGCGGCTGTGTATTGGTACTAAAACGCTGGTGGAACAAACAAATCGACGACTCAAGGCGAAGATCGGCCAAATCAGTGTAAAAGCGCGGCAGATCTGCCGGCATACACAGTCCTTTATAGACAATGGTTTGGGTCGACAAGCTGGTCACATAAAAATCTGCATCATCGGTGAGGGCCTTTTCGGCGCGACGACGTGCAATGTAAAGGCGACGTTCGAGATCGCGAGCTCGCCAGCCGGCTGGACCATTGATAAAGACTTGCTCAATCACCGGTTGAGACTGTTTGGCGATGTCTCCAAGTACGTCAGAATTGGTCGGTACCGTTCGCCATCCCACCACTGAAAGGGTTTCAGCGTTGATTTCTTGCTCGAAGCGTTGTTTGGCTTGTTGGGCTTTAGCTGGATCGGCGCTTAGAAAAATCATGCCGACCGCGTAAAGGCGGCTAAGCTTCCATTGATTTTGCTCAGCGATAAGGCGGAAAAAGCGGTCTGGCTTTTGCAGCAGCAATCCACAACCATCGCCTGTCTTACCGTCTGAGTTGATACCACCTCGGTGGGTCATGCGGTCAAGTGCAGCGATAGCGGTACGAACCAGTTTGTGGCTTGGCTCTCCCTCTTGGTGGGCAATAAGGCCAAAACCACAGTTATCTTTTTCCAGCATTGGGTTGTACAGCGACATTGCAATTCTCCCTTGCTACTGCGTGATGCGCAGTGATTGCATTTATTGTCGTGATCCTCCTGACCACTCTGAGCGGGCTTAGCCTTGTGACTATGCTCCCGTTATGTTGTGATTTTTTAACGAGATTTGTCGGTTATTGGTTATTTAACTAGCTGTTTTTAAAAACAATAACCGAATCAAATAAGGGGAAAACACGACTCAGCGACCTTCCAAATTAACGGGAAACCCCGCAAAGGTCAAATTTTTGTATGCAACCTTTATGCATATAAAAATGTAAAAAACGACGATTTAAGGTTATGATTTAGCGTGATTTTAATGCGGATAATCAGGGAATAATAGCTATTCGCAATTATGCTTTTTAGTTAAATAATTATTAAATAAAGGCATAATTTGAGTAGATATTCTAATTTTAACAACAAATAGAGAAGGGTGCGTTTTATGCGTCCACTTTCATAGCGAAAATCACTACAGATTGATGTAATAAAATAACAGATGATATTTATAAAGCTGTGAACAGGGTAATTACGCCCCCAATGTAATGTGTGGCAGAATACGATGCGAGTGAAAACTGGATAGAACACATTAGGGACAAGGGCACAGGAGCGGCATGGCGTTTTTTATTTTTTTGCTTGTTTTATTGGCCGGTGGCGTGCTGGGTTACGGATGGCGAGCGCGTCAAGAGACAGTGGCGCTATCTGACTGGCAGGTTTACATGGCCAGCTTGGAAACGCCGCATGCCATTGTGACTGCCGAACAGGGCGACATTTTATATGCCAATGCTGCATGCGTAGACACCTTTTCACTGGTCGATAGCCAACAGCAATTTAAAACCGCTACCCCGCGACAGCAGCAAGCCGTTCAGGCATTCATCCTAGCACAGCCCTGGCCGCAACCTTTTTCTCATGTTGATGCGAAAGTCCGAGCGCCGGGGGCGAATCGGGTGCGTGTCAACGTGCAGTTATCGGGGTTACCGATTCGTTGTCGAGGAAAGCGAGCATGGGTTGTCTCCTTATCATCGACGGATCAGCGCACCCATTGGCAGCTTCATGAGCAAGAGCAAGGCGTACTCTTGAGCGTGATTAACTCGCTGGAGGAGTTGGTGTGCTTTCAAGATGTGGAAGGGAATGTGGTCGGTACCAATGCGGCATTTGATCGTTTTTGGCAAGGCCGTGAGCAAGAGGCCATTGTTTGGCAAGCGGATCAGCCGCTGACGCAGCCTCAAACTGAACGGACATGGGCGACACAACACAATGATGAAAGCTGTTTATTAGAGACCAATATTACCGCACTTAAAAATGATAAACAGGCAATCATTGGTACCTTGTGTATCAGCCACGATGTGACCAACTGGCACCAGATGCAAGAGCGATTACAAAAAGAAGCGCAACAGCGCCAATCCGTTGAGCAGGTCTTAGAGCAACGCAGTCATTTACTCAGTGCGATTTTTAAGTCGAGTATCGATCCGATTGGGATCTATGACCAAGACTACTATCACTTGGCTTGCAACCAAGCTTATGCTGATGCATTAGGCACGACGATTGAGGCGTTGGAAAACGCCCCTGCGCAGAAAGTGGTTGATCCTGATATCTTCGAACAACACCGACAGCGTGATCAACAAGTATTGGATACGGGTGAAACCATGACTTATGAGGATGTCATTCTTGGTCAGTTAGGCGAGCAAACCTGGTATGAGGTGGCAAAATCACGCATTCAAGATCCGGTGACGGGCGATCCTGCCATTTTGCTGATGGCACGGGATATTACCGAAAGAAAAGACACGCAACAGCAGCTTGCCGACGCCATTATGGCTTTGCAAGCACTCAGTTTTGTCGACAGCCTCACCCAAGTGGCGAATCGACGTAGTTTAGATGAACAGCTGAGCAAACTGTGGCGTTCACAAGCGCGTGAAGGCACGCCACTTGCCTTTATCCTCTGTGATATCGATCATTTTAAACTGTACAATGATCACTATGGTCATCAACAAGGTGACTGGGCGTTACAAAAAGTGGCAAACGCGTTGACCTCAGCCGTTCACCGGCCGCTTGATGTGGTGGCGCGTTATGGCGGCGAAGAGTTTGCCATTGTATTGCCGCAAACCGAACTGAACGGCGCTATCCAGGTTGCCGAGACTGCACGCGAGCGGGTGCTATCGGCAGACATTGCCCATCATCAGGCAGTGATTACCGGTAAAATTACTATCAGCCTTGGCGTTGCTTGTGTGACACCCTCCGCGGATGGTGATTACGGTGATTTAATCCAGCAAGCGGATCGCGCTTTATATCAAGCTAAACGCAACGGTCGAAATCAAGTGAGTGTAGTGAAAGGCATGCCGACACCACACGGATCAAGCCCTCGACGCGCCTCGGTCGCCGAATCGACTTACCTAGAATCTAGCGGTTAATCATCCTTTATGAAACAACTTAAAGTCCTCGCACAATATTATGTCGATTTACTGGTTAAACTCGGGATTGTGCGCTTTAGCATGCTGCTCGCCTTAGCCTTAGTAGCGCTGGCGGTTGTGGTGCAAGTGGGCATCACGCTGGTGCTTGAAGGCACGGTCCAGAATATCGACATTATTCGTTCTGTATTTTTTGGTCTGATCATCACTCCCTGGGCGGTCTATTTTTTATCAGTGGTGGTGGATCAACTGGAAGAGTCTCGTCAACGTTTATCCAAGCTCGTCTCAAAACTTGAAGAAATGCGCGCGCGCGATATGCGTTTAAACCGTCAATTAACCGAGAACATTGAGCAGCTCAACTTAGAGATAGAAGAAAGAGAAAAAGCTGAGGAAGCGCGGCAACAGGCGATTAAAGATCTGGAAAATGAAGTTTATCAGCGTGAAAAAGCCCAGTTAGAATTGGCTGAGCAAACCGCGTTACTGCGATCATTTATCGATGCCTCGCCCGATTTAATTTATTACCGCAATGCCCAGGGCCAGTTTTCCGGTTGCAATCGCGCAATGGAAGAGCTCACCGGTTACGATGAGAAAACCCTAAAGGGCATGACGCCTTGGGATGTTTATCGTGAAGATATTGCTGAAAAAGTGGTTGAAACGGATCAGCAAGTTTTTGATGCCAATGTCTCGATTACCTATGAACAATGGCTGGAATATCAAGATGGTCGAAAAGCCTATTTTGAGTTGCGAAAAGTTCCTTTCTTTTCACGAGACGGGCGACATCTAGGATTACTCGGCTTTGGACGCGAAATCACCGAGCGTAAGCGTTACCAAGACGCGCTAGAAAAAGCGAGTCGAGAAAAGACAGCGTTTATTTCGACCATTAGTCATGAACTTCGTACCCCGTTGAATGGCATTGTGGGGCTCAGTCAAATACTGCTCGACTCTCAATTAGACGATAAACAGCGTAATTACTTACGCACCATTTACGTTAGTGCCATCACGCTAGGTAACATTTTTAATGACATTATCGATTTAGATAAATCCGATCGAAAACGTTTGTCATTGCATCCTACCAGCATCGATCTGCGCGAGTTTGTGACCGAGATTGATAATATATCGACATTGATGGCGGAGCAAAAAGGTCTACGTTTTGAACTCGAGCGGGTCACGGACTTGCCCGAGTACGTTGCAGTGGATGCGACCCGTTTACGGCAAATTCTTTGGAACCTGGTGGGGAATGCGGTCAAGTTTACCAAGCAAGGTTGTGTGATTATCACGGTCAGTGCTGAGGTTGATCACGATACTGCTCATCTGTGTTTTGATGTTGAAGACAGTGGTATTGGGATCCCTGCGGATGAGCAAGATAAGATCTTTGCAATGTACTATCAGGTAAAACAAGCCGGTGAAAACCTGCATGCCGTGGGCACTGGGATTGGCTTAGCCGTTTCGCGTAAACTGGCGCGTTTGATGGGTGGCGATATCAGCCTCGACAGTGAAGAAGGTCAAGGCAGTACGTTTACACTTACGGTGAGTGTGCCACTGAGTGAACCCAATGAAGAACAGATGCCTTCCCCTGCGCTGATAAACAATGCGTTACGTATTTTGCTTGTCGAAGACATTGAGCTGAATATCACCGTCGCCACCAGCTTGCTTGAAAGCCTGGGTCATGACGTCACCGTTGCTCGCGACGGGCAAGCCGCGCTTGATGCTTTTGTGCCTGGCGCGTTTGATCTCGTCTTACTCGACATTCAGTTACCGGATATGACCGGGTTTGATGTCGCCGCGACATGGCGACAGCATCACGCGCATTTACCGCCCTTGGTTGCTCTGACAGCCAATGTGATCAACGATAAAAATAGCTACTTAACGCAAGGTATGGACGATGCTATCAGTAAACCCATTAGTGTCTCAGCCCTCAATCACGTGATTTCGCATCATGCTTTGGCCGGCGAGGCGGTATCCGCGCAGACTGCTGAATCTGAACCTCAGACGCAAGCGGCGCGGCCAGTGGCGAATGAGCAAGCTGAGCGCTTATTGGATATGGACATGCTCACCGGATACGTCGAGCTGGTGGGAATTAAGCCTGTACGTCAAAGTATCGAAATGTTTGAAGCAACCATGCCAGACTATATCGCGATCTTAGACTCGAACATGACCGCACGCGATCAAGACGGCATTGTTTCAGAAGCCCATAAAATTAAAGGCGCCGCGGGGTCGGTGGGGTTAAAACATATCCAAAAAGTCGCGCAAAAAGCTCAGTCGCCTGATTTACCGGCATGGTGGGAAAACATTGCTGATTGGATCGATGAAATAAAAGCGGGTTACCCGCACGATTTAGCGGTATTAAAAGCCTGGTTAGATGAGCAAAGCGACACTCACCGTTAACTTGATAAGATCAAAAAAAGGCGCCTTAGATTGGGCGCCTTTTGCCTGTACAAACGGCAGTTTTCACCGACTATCGGCTTAGCGTTGACACTTACTGCTCTTCAATCTCGCCGCAGAAGCGATAGCCTTCACCGTGAATGGTGGCAATAATCTCAGGTGTGTCGCTGTGCGATTCAAAGTGCTTGCGGATCCGGCGAATGGTGACATCAACCGTACGATCATGCGGTTTCAGATCGCGGCCGGTCATTTTCTTCAGCAGTTCAGCACGGGTCTGGATCTTGCCAGGATTTTCACAAAAGTGAAGCAATGCACGGAACTCAGAGCGAGGCAGTTTGAAGGTTTCTCCCTCAGGATTGATCAGTGAACGGCTGTTAATATCTAACGTCCAACCATTGAAGGTATAAACGTCAACATTACGTTTCTCTTCACTCCCGTTCACACTGCTTAACGCACGCGTGAGCAGGTTACGGGCACGGATAGTCAGTTCACGGGGATTAAACGGTTTGGTGATATAATCATCTGCACCGATCTCCAACCCAAGGATTTTATCAACTTCGTTATCTCGCCCGGTCAGGAACATCAGTGCCATATCCCCTTGTTCACGCAGTTCACGCGCCAGGAGTAGGCCATTTTTACCAGGCAGGTTGATATCCATGATCACAAGGTGAACGTGGTGGTTTGACAGGATTTGATGCATTTCGTCGCCATCGCTGGCTTCAAACACATTGTAACCTTCGGCTTCAAAGATACTTTTCAGCGTGTTACGTGTGACCTGTTCGTCTTCTACAATCAGAATTTGCGGGGTTTGCATTGGCGATACCTAATATCTAAATAGAATCCGGTTATATTCCACAGTCTAGACCGACTAGCCTGTGAAAAAAATTTACAAAATGCGAGGAATGTCTACCGCGAACCTCGCAACTAACATATGGCACGCCATCCATAGAGAAGTGTTCGTCGATGCTAGACAACGCACCGTGTGTTCCAGCTTGAGACGGGGCATGGCGGACTTGATTCAACGCCAAGCCGATCACTGTGCTATCCATTAATTATCGCCAATTGTATTCATTTAACAGCACGCTAACAATATATTAGGATGAAGGTTGATGATTTTTTTCATCCTTTATTGACCCCAATCAAAAGCATGTTACGTGTCAGTTAGTACCAACTATCCGTTTAACTTCATGAATAATCGCGCATAATTAGTAATTAAGCATAGTATTAGTAGCCAATGGATGTAAATAATGTGTGATCAAAATACGCAGCAAGATTTGTGGAAAACTTACCAATCGATCGCTTTTCATGCCCCTCAAGCGCCCGATGCGGCTGCATTTGCTATTCTTACCGCATTTAATCCACGCAGCCAACCTTTATCTGACAATGAGAATTACTTACGTAATGAGCGGCTTGCCAAGGCGATGACGCAGGCCGGTCTCCGTTATTGGCCGATGAATGGTGGCGCACCGGATGGAAGTTGGTTTGAACCTGGTTTTGCGGTCGCGATTGCGTCATCGGATGCCGTGGCCTTGGCGAAAACTTGGGAGCAAAACGCGATTTACTGGGTTGAAAACGATACATTATGGTTGTTGCCTGCCTTAATGACAGACTTTACGCCACAATCACTTAACGTGCGTTTTTCTTCCTTGTTGGTGGCGGCAAAGACGTAAACGAGTCACCCTATTAATAATGAGGAGAAAGATATCATGGACGATAAACTGCCTGACTTATGTGACCAACACCCTGACGCGGTGCAATGGGTTCCGATGCAATGGTTTGACTATGGGGCAAAACGTGGCTTTGAAGGTCGAGTGCGAACGGTGCGTTGCTATCGCGATAACTCGAAAGTGAAGGCGTTATTGGCGTCGCCCGGTGATGGGCAGGTGTTGGTCGTTGACGGTTCAGGTGCCATGGATAGAGCTTTGTTAGGCGACTTAATTGGACAAAGTGCGGTCGATAACCATTGGGCGGGGATTGTGATTGCCGGGCCCGTGCGTGATGCGGCCACCTTATCCACCTTACCGCTGGGCATAAAAGCACTGGGGGTGTGTCCAATTAAAACGCACAAATACGATCAAGGTGAGGTTGATGTGGCGATTACGCTTGCGGGGATCACCCTGACAGTGGGGGATTATCTGTATGCAGACCAAAATGGTGTGATCGTGTGCACCAAGCCGCTAAACACGTGAATCAAAAACTTAGCCCTACCCCGAGTTGATAGATAGATTCGGGGGCGGCGTCGGCATCAAACTCAACATCTAGTCCGGCATTGACGCCAAAAGCGTCGCTAAATTGGTAGCGACTGCTGACGCCCCATTGATCAATTAAGGCGTTATCATTGTCATGGCTAATCTGGCTCGACACACGTAGCTTGTCGGTAAAATGATAATCAATGCCGCTGAGTAAACCATGCGCGCTGGTCGATTGCGCAGTCTCGCTTTTTAACTGTGTTCCTATGTAGACAGAGACATTCTGTAGTGGATAGCGATAGCCTGATTGGACCGTCCAACTGTCAAAGCCTTGGCTCGCCGAGGGAATAGACTGAATAAAAAAATGCTCTGACGCCAATTCAGGTGCGGTGTTCCACGTTAGTTTTTCAGCCCACGCGGGTGTCGCCACGACGTGTAGGGCGAGGGCCAACCATCCTAGTTGTTTTACGCTCACATCCTTTGCCTCTTAGCTTTTGATTAACGCTGAGCTCGGTGGGTTCTTGTTTGTTCGCTATCGTGAGTGTAGACAAAAAAACGTTTTGTAGCCCATGATCTGTGACGATCAAGCTGGTTTTATTGCCATCTGTGTATGACTCAGGCGGTTTTCATCGTTGTATGGGCGTACATCGTGAAAATGCCCCGCTTTCACTTGACGTTGCAGTTGTTGCCAATAGGCCGCCTCAAATAGCTCAGGATGAAGACGATCAAACTCTTTTGCCACCGTTCGGTTAACCAGTAAAAAGGTACGAAATTCCTCGGGGAATACATCGTTCTCTCCCACGCTGTACCATGGCTCAGCCGCTAATTCGTCTTCAGGGTAACGCGGCGGAGGAATACGGCGGAAGTTAACCTCGGTTAAATACGCGATTTCATCGTAATCATAAAAAATCACCCGGTTGTGGCGACTGACACCAAAGTTTTTAAACAGCATATCGCCGGCAAAGATATTGGCGGCGGCCAGTTCTTTTAATGCATCGCCATATTCTTGTACCGCCTGGGAAATCGCCTCGGGTGCCGCTTGCTCTAAATAGATATTAAGTGGGATCATTCGCCGCTCCATGTATAGGTGGCGAATCCGTACTTCGCTGTCGGTCACCGTGATGCAAGACGGCGCCACCGCGAGCAGTTCGTCGATTAATGCGTCACTAAACCGATCGCGAGGGAAAATAAAATGACGGTATTCTTGGGTGTCGGCCATACGACCAACACGGTCATGCTCTTTGACCAGCCGGTATTTCTCCCGCACTTGGGCATGGGTCATTTGTTTTTGCGGTGCGAACTTATCTTTGATGATTTTAAACACAAACCCGTATGAGGGGAGGGTGAATACAGACATCACCATGCCTTTTACGCCGGGGGCGATATCAAATAAATCGTCTGAGTTTTCCAGGTGATGAAGAAACTCACGGTATAACTCTGTCTTACCATGCTTTTGACATCCGATGGCGGTGTAGAGCTCTGCGGGCGTTTTATTGGGCATGAGCTGATTGAGAAAGTCGACTAAAGCGGCAGGTACCGGAGCGTAAACCATAAAGTAGGAGCGAGCGAAGCCGAATACGATACTGACGTCATCACTGTCGGTAATGCAGGCATCAATATAGAGCTCACCGTGATCAGAAATCGCGAGCGGTAATACCAGCGGTCGGCGTTGATTGGCCATATCGAGCCTGCCAATTAGATACGCGCCTTTATTACGGAAAAATGGCTGACGGACCATCTCAAGGGTGAAGCTCATTGTGAGCTGGGGGCCAAAGCGCGCCTGCAGGATTTGGGTTATTCGCTTAAGATCACCGGTTTTATCTCGCCAAGGTAGGGTAAACGGTGTGCTATCTAGCATTCGTTCTAGCGTGGCATAAATGCCTGCTTGAGATTGAAACCGCCGAAGTAGTGGCGTGGGGTACTTAGGAATCCGTCCCCCTTGAGCGCTTTGCACAAACAATTTGTCACGACGAATATTCCGATGCTCAAAGATCCGGCAGTAGACAGAGTTAAAAAAACTCTCAGCGATATCGTAGCGCGGGTAATCATCGAGCAACCGGATATAGGCCGCTTTTACCGCCATCAAAAACGAGCGAGTGGCGTGTTCTTTCCCAAGCATCGCGCGGAGCTGTTGGCTGACTAAGCCAACATGGTGGTCATAAAATTGAATACGCGTTTTAAGTGCAAGCTGCACACTTTGCCAATCTTGTTGTTCAAAGCGTTCTTGTGCGCCCGATGTCACATCAAGAAAGCGACCGTACATGGCATCCGAGCCTTGTAAGATGGTGTTTGCAACCAGCTGCGCCATGGCGTCCTGTGTCATTTTCGCTCCTTTCCGTGAACGTTTTTCCCTCGGTTCAAGCTCGCAGAGTTTTGCTGAAAAAGCAATCGGCATCACTTTTTTGTTGACCTTGGCAGCATGATTCGATACACCTAAGGGGAACTCAACAAAATAAATGATAAACGCAACACACATGCAACTAACGATCAGCACCTTGACCACCACAACCACCATTATTACTGGCACACTTTGTGTTGGTGCGGGCTGATACGCACAGAATTTCCAAAAAAAGCCCGTACCTTCCCAGGTACGGGCTTTTTTTTATCTTAAAGAGAGAGGTCCCAAAAGGATGCGAGTTTTAAAATTTGGTGGTACATCGTTGGCCAATGCCGAACGATTTAGCCGCGCTGCCGATATTATTCTGAGTAATCAAGGACAAAGTGATGTCTCTGCGGTTTTGTCCGCGCCTGCTAAAGTCACCAATATTTTGGTCTCAGTGGTCGACAACACGGTCAAACATGGTGAGGCAGAGCTGCCACTTAAAGAGTTAGAAAGCCTTTTTACCGATCTTTTTCATGGGCTTGCCGAGTGTCAACCTAACCTTGAAACTCAGCCTCTATTTGACAAATTAACCCGTAGTCTCGGACAGCTTCGTCAATATGTGCACGGCATGAGCCTGCTCGGTTTGTGTCCCGATAGCACCTATGCGCGCGTGGTAAGCAAAGGGGAGCGTTTATCGGTAGCGGCAATGCATGCGCTCTTAGAAGCTCGTGGCTATGCCGTGTTTGATATTGACCCCGTTAATTATTTTGCTGCGTCGGGCAGTTATTTAAGTGCCGAAGTGGATATCGAAGCGTCATCGCAGCGATTTAAACAATCTCCGATCCCGGCGCAACATATCGGGCTGATGCCAGGCTTTATGGCCGGAAATGAAAACGGTGAGCTGGTTACGTTAGGGCGAAATGGCTCTGATTACTCGGCTGCTGTGCTGGCTGCGTGTGTGCGCGCCCAATGTTGTGAGATCTGGACTGATGTTGATGGCGTTTACAACTGTGATCCGCGTCTAGTGCCTGATGCACGCTTGCTAAAATCACTGAGCTACCAAGAGGCGATGGAGCTGTCTTATTTTGGGGCCAAAGTTCTCCACCCTAAAACCATTGCGCCGATTGCCCGGTTCCATATTCCTTGCCTCATCAAAAATACCGCCAACCCGCAAGGTGCAGGCACCCTCATTGGTGATGATAGTGGCGAGGATAAGCTGCCAATTAAAGGGATCACAACCTTAAGTGACTTGAGCATGGTGAACCTGTCAGGTCCGGGCATGAAAGGGATGGTGGGGATGGCATCACGTGTGTTTGGCGCCATGTCGTCGGCTGGGGTATCGGTTGTTCTTATCACTCAATCATCCTCTGAGTACAGCATTAGCTTTTGTATTCAAAACCAAGATAAAACCAAAGCAGAAAAAGCACTGAGTATCCACTTTGAGCTCGAGTTGAAAGACGGCTTGCTCGAGCCGGTTGAGTTTATCGATGATCTTTCAATTGTTTCCTTGGTGGGTGATGGTATGCGCACATCAAAAGGGGTCGCATCGCGCTTTTTCACCTCTCTGGCGGAAGTGAATGTCAATATTGTTGCCATCGCTCAAGGCTCATCAGAGCGTGCAATTTCGGCTGTTGTTCCCTCAGAGCGGGTATCCGAGGCGGTCAAAGCCTGTCACGAAAACTTATTTAATAGCCAGCACCATTTGGATGTCTTCATTGTTGGGGTCGGTGGGGTCGGCGGCGAGCTCATCGAGCAAATTCGTCGTCAGCAGGCCAAGCTTCGTCAGCAAGGGATTGTGATGCGTGTGTGTGGGTTGGCCAATAGCAAGGGCATGTGGCTGAACAGCCAAGGCATTGATCTGGATACCTGGCGCGATGATTTACCCAATCATCTTTCCGACTTCAGTTTGGCCGGCATGATCCAGTTAGTGCAGCGTAATCACATTATTAACCCAGTGCTGATCGACTGCACCTCGAGCCAACAAGTCGCTGACCAATATACGGCGTTTTTACAGGCGGGGTTCCATGTGATCACGCCGAACAAAAAAGCCAATACCAGTAGCCTTGCGTATTATCACCAGCTACGTCAGGCGGCGCGTGCAACCCACCGTAAGTTTATGTACGAGACCACGGTTGGTGCTGGCTTACCTGTGATCGAAAACTTGCAAAACCTGATTGCAGCCGGGGATGAACTGTCACGGTTTTCCGGTATTTTATCCGGTTCACTGTCTCACATCTTTGGCAAACTAGATGAAGGGGCAAGTTTTAGTGAAGCTACCAACGTGGCGCGAGAAAACGGCTTTACCGAACCGGATCCACGGGATGACTTGTCCGGGATGGACGTGGCGCGCAAGCTTCTTATCTTAGCTCGAGAGGCTGGCATGGAGCTTGAACTCGATGACGTCAACGTGGAGCCGGCCTTACCGCCAGGCTTTGATCAATCCGGTGACGTCGACAGCTTTATGGCTCGGCTTCCTGAGGCGGATGCTTATTTTAAGCAATGGTCGGAGCAGGCTGCGCAAGAAGGGAAAGTATTGCGTTATATTGGTGGGATTGAGAACGGCCAGTGCTTTGTGAAAATTCAAGCTGTCGCCAGTGATGATCCAATGAATAAAATCAAAGACGGTGAAAACGCATTGGCATTCTACAGCCGCTACTATCAGCCAATTCCGTTAGTTCTGCGCGGTTACGGCGCAGGTACTGCCGTAACGGCGGCGGGGGTGTTTGCGGATCTGATGAGAACACTCGGCTGGAAATTGGGAGTATAACCATGGCGGTACGTGTTTATGCGCCAGCATCGATTGGTAATGTCAGTGTTGGCTTTGATGTGTTGGGTGCCGCAGTTAGCCCTATCGACGGCAGTTTACTTGGCGATGTGGTTGAAGTAGCTGATGGGGGAAAAACGCCTTTTTCATTGCGCTGCCAAGGCCGCTTTACCGATAAGTTACCGTCGGATGAGCAAGATAACATTGTGTACAAAGCTTACTTGGCATACGCCGCAGCCTTGCAGGCGAATAATCAGCCTGTCAAACCTGTCGCTATGGTATTGGAAAAGAATATGCCGATCGGGTCGGGGCTGGGATCTAGCGCCTGTTCGATTGTGGCCGCTTTGGATGCGTTAAACCGCTTTCACGATCATGCGTTAGATGAAACCACCATGCTGGCGCTAATGGGAGAGATGGAGGCATCGATTTCAGGCAGCCTTCATTATGATAATGTCGCGCCCTGTTACCTCGGTGGGTTACAGCTCATGCTCGAAAGCCAAGGCGTGATCAGTCAAGCGGTGCCGCACTTTGAAAACTGGTATTGGGTCATGGCCTATCCTGGTATCAAGGTATCGACGGCAGAGGCCCGTACTATTTTACCCGCGCAATATCGCCGTCAGGATGTGATCGCACACGGCCGTTATCTCGGTGGTTTTATTCATGCGTGTCACACCCAACAACCTAAACTGGCGGCCAGTTTAATATGTGATGTGATTGCTGAACCTTACCGACAAAAATTACTCCCTGGTTTTGCTGAAGCACGGGCGCACGCGGCAAACTGTGGGGCATTGGCTACGGGAATATCCGGCTCAGGACCCACCCTGTTTAGTGTCTGTGACGATCAACAGGTTGCTGAACGTTTGGCGCAATGGCTGCGTGAGCAGTATGTACAAAATAACGATGGCTTTGTTCATGTATGTCGCATTGATGGACAAGGCGCAAAAGCAATAGGAAGTCATGCATGAAGCTTTACAACATAAAAGATCACAGCGAAGTCGTTTCGTTTTCTCAAGCGGTTCAGCAAGGGTTAGGGCGTGGACAAGGGCTGTTCTTTCCCGATGCTTTGCCACAGTTTGATGACATGGATGCACTGCTTGCCATGCCATTGGTTGAGCGCAGTACCGAGATCTTGTCGGCACTGATTGGCGAGGAGTTGCCCAAAAGTCATGTGCGTGAGCTGGTCAGCGAAGCGTTTAATTTTGACGCTCCGCTTAAGCAAGTGGGCGAACATATTCATGCGCTCGAGCTTTTTCATGGGCCGACATTGGCGTTTAAAGACTTCGGCGGCCGTTTTATGGCGCAGTCAATTGCAGCGGTGTCTGATGGTAAAAAGATCACTATCTTGACTGCAACGTCCGGGGATACAGGGGCCGCGGTTGCTCACGCCTTTTATGGGATCGACAATATTGATGTGGTGATCTTATACCCAAAAGGCAAAATCAGCCCACTGCAGGAAAAGCTCTTTTGTACCCTTGGCGGCAATATCCATACCGTCGCCATTAATGGCGACTTTGATGACTGCCAAAGCCTCGTCAAACAAGCCTTTGATGATAACGAACTGCGACAGACGATAGGGCTTAACTCGGCGAATTCGATCAATATCAGCCGTTTGATGGCACAAATCTGTTACTACTTTGAAGCGGTCGCCCAAGTGCCCAAGCACAAACGCGATCAATTGGTCATGGCCGTGCCGAGTGGTAACTTTGGCAACCTGACGGCCGGGTTACTGGCCAAAGCGATGGGGTTACCGATTAAACGGTTTATTGCCGGAACCAATGCCAATGACACGGTACCGCGTTATTTGCAATCCGGTCAGTGGGCACCGCATCAAACCGTGGCAACCTTGTCAAATGCGATGGATGTGAGTCAGCCGAATAATTGGCCCCGTATTGAAGAGCTGTTCCGCCGTCAGCAATGGCCGTTAGCTGAGCTCGCCTCTGGGTGGGCAGACGATGAAGAAACGGCAGAGAGCTTACGCGCGTTGGCTCAAGCCGGCTATTTATGTGAACCTCATGGGGCAATTGCTTACCGGTTACTTGAGCAGCAACTTGAAGATGGGGAAGAAGGGATCTTTTTATGTACCGCTCATCCGGCGAAGTTTAAAGAGTCGGTTGATGCCATTTTAGAAAAAGATATTCCCTTGCCCGGTCCGTTAGCCAAGCATGCGCAGATGGCACTGTTATCTAGCGAGCAAGACGCTGATTTTACCGCTTTAAGGGCGTATTTACTTCGATTGGCAAACGCGTAATAAAAAAAAGCCCGCTCTCTACGTAGCGGGCTTTTTATTGGGTGTATTCGACCTTTGTTTATAGCGAGCTAGTAAAGGTGCGAGTAATCACATCACGTTGCTGCTCAGGTGTTAGCGAGTTAAAACGGACGGCATACCCTGATACGCGAATGGTCAGTTGCGGATATTTCTCTGGATGCTTGGCGGCATCTTCCAACGTTTCGCGCTTCAGTACATTAACGTTGAGATGCTGGCCGCCTTCGTTAACGGCTTGGGTTTCGATTTCGACTTCGCGATAGTCAAACTCACCCAAAGAAGACAAAGCAACTTCTTGGTCTGCTTCAAAGCCCTGCTTTGCACAAACACAACGAGCTTGGTCTGCGTCTTTATTGATCAACCAGATAGAATTGATAAGGTCATCATTGGCCGCTGAGGTTACTTGAATGCCGGTGATCATGGCCTATCCCCTTTATTGATAGTGACTTTAATGATGTAAGATTTCATCATTTTTAGCCCTTATGTATACGCCTTTTTCGATGTATATATATTGATTTAGGTCAACTTATGACCATTTTTAGGGGGCGGGTATTTATCTTGCATCAACATAAGTTCATTTATTTCAGTTATGTAGCACGTATTTAAGTGCAATAAAAAC
Source organism: Salinivibrio costicola subsp. alcaliphilus (assembly GCF_001996185.1). Classification (NCBI taxonomy): domain Bacteria; kingdom Pseudomonadati; phylum Pseudomonadota; class Gammaproteobacteria; order Vibrionales; family Vibrionaceae; genus Salinivibrio; species Salinivibrio costicola. The sequence continues at coordinate 51,691 of NZ_MUFR01000012.1, read as the reverse complement.
CTATTCGTATTAAACAATCTTTCTATGTTGTTATTTTATTACAAATGAAAGTTTTTATGCGCTCTTGTGCACACTCACAGGCTCTATCTGGGCTCTGTCGGTGTGCGATAAGGGGGCAGCATTGCACTATCGGTGCGCAACTACGTAGATGTCAGTCGGGAGACTGAGTTTAACTATATGATTAATATAGAATAAAAAGGTTGGCATTAATCTTTCATAAGCAATATGGCCTTAATAAAGAGGCGACACCTTTGTAGCGAGATAAGGAGCGACTTATGACTCAGCCAATCACGACCATGCCCCGTACTAGCTTGCCAACGCCAAACCGTGCGGTTCAAGGCCGCTGCCAGCGTCACTATCACGCCCACACCGAGCGAACAAAAGATCGGACTCCCCACTGATTTTAAGCGGCTGCCTCGTTAAAATAGCGCCGGTGTGATGATAAGGAGCAACCATGACTCAGGCGCAAACGTGGCAGCAGGTGCTGGCCGAGGAAAAACAACACGCGTATTTTCGCGATACCTTAGCGTATGTCGACGGTGAAAGAGCCAAGGGCGTTCCGATCTTTCCCCCCAAAGACGATGTGTTTAATGCTTTTCGATTCACCGAGCTTGGTGATGTAAAGGTGGTGATCTTGGGTCAAGATCCCTATCACGGACCGAACCAAGCACATGGACTGAGCTTTTCGGTACGGCCAGGGGTAAAAACACCGCCTTCATTGGTCAATATTTATAAAGAGCTTGCGACCGACATTGACGGTTTTAAGATCCCCTCGCACGGTTACTTACAAAGTTGGGCGCAGCAGGGTGTGTTACTTCTCAATACGGTGCTGACCGTGGAGCAGGGTAAAGCGCATTCACATGCTAAGTTAGGTTGGGAAACATTGACTGATCGCGTGATCGATGCGGTGAATTCGCAACGCGAAGGCGTTGTTTTTTTACTGTGGGGGGCACATGCACAAAAAAAAGGCAAAGCCATTGACCGTGATCGCCACCATGTATTGACGGCGCCTCATCCCTCACCGCTTTCAGCTCATCGTGGTTTTTTTGGTTGTAAACACTTTTCACAAACCAATGCATATTTGCTCGAGCAGGGAAGCAATCCGATTGATTGGCAACCGCGTTTAGATGACGAGACAGCGGATAAGCATGGATGAACGGTGAAGCGCTAGTCGATAAATAGACGCTAAGCGAATAGATGAGCGTTAAGCGGACGGATCCGCGTCGGATTGAAGATAAAAAAGGTGCTCATTGAGCACCTTTTAGTCATTTTATGTTGAGGGTGAGTTAATCGAGGTCCAGTTGAGAGAAATCGCCAAAAATATCGATGTCTTCCAATTCTTTTTTTAGCCGCTGTTTATCTTTCAGCGCTTCAATTTCTCTCCATTTACGTTTGACTGGTTTTGCGCGTCCATTGCGCCGTGGTGGGTCTTGCTCAAACATATCGTTAAAGGCAATGTTTTCCATAGTCACCTCTTTTCACCTTGCGGTTAGTTTTTTGATACCACACTCGCCCCTAACATAAAATTGAACTATTTCTCATTTGTGGCAGTGAGATGAAGTTTTTATGAGATTGCGCTCACTGATTTTCCAAATCAGTGACGATTCACTCAACAGCGGCGAGTTTAAATTGACCTCGGTAGCCGTTCACGCGAAGATTGCGCGCCATATCATCATTCCTTTTTAATATGACGAGGGACAGTCAATTGAGCCTACTCACTTTTATCAATGATCTGATTTGGGGCTCGGTACTCATTTATGTGCTCATTGGCGGAGGTATCTTTTTCTCGCTGACGTTGGGCGGTATCCAATTTCGTCATTTCTCGCATATGTTCTCTGTTATGCGTCATAGCCGCCGCCATGACCACGGTAGCATTTCCTCTTTTCAAGCCCTTTGTACGGGACTCGCGGCGCGCGTGGGCACGGGGAACATGGCCGGTGTGGCGGTGGCATTGTCGTTAGGTGGGCCGGGTGCCATTTTTTGGATGTGGCTGATGGCATTTCTTGGTATGGCAACGGCCTTTGCCGAAAGTACCTTGGCGCAAGTGTATAAGGTACAAGATCCCGACGGTTATTTTCGCGGTGGGCCGGCTTATTATATGGAGCATGGTCTTGGCATGCGTTGGATGGGGATCCTTTTTTCTATTTTACTCATTCTCGCCTTCGGGTTGGTGTTTAACTCGGTCCAAGCCAATTCTATTTCGCAAGCGGCTCAAGTGGCGTTTGGCTGGCCTCCTGCATACGTAGGCGCAGGGTTGGTGCTGGTCAGTGGGTTGATTATTTATGGCGGTCTGCGACAGATAGCCCGAACCGCAGAAGTCGTCGTCCCAGTGATGGCGCTGCTATATCTTTCGCTGTCCTTGTATGTGGTGATCATGCACCTTGATCAGGTGCCAGCCGTCTTTATGCTGGTGATAAAAAGCGCGTTTGGTTTACATGAGGCGGCATCCGGCGCGTTGGGTTATACCTTGGCGCAAGGCATGATCCAAGGGATTAAACGCGGCTTGTTTTCGAATGAGGCCGGGATGGGATCTGCCCCGAACGCGGCAGCGTCAGCGACGCCTTATCCGCCACATCCTGTCTCTCAAGGCTATGTGCAAATGCTCGGGGTTTTTGTCGATACTTTGGTGATTTGTACCGCAACTGTGGCGATCATTCTTCTGTCTGGAGAGTATATTCCCGGGGGGGAAGTGACGGGAGTTGAATTAACACAGCGGGCACTGAGTGCACAAGTTGGGGGGTGGGGAGAGCAATTCGTTGCCGTGGCGATTTTTTTCTTTGCATTCACCTCGATTATTGCCAATTACTCGTATGCTGAAACCAATCTACTTTTTATCAATGGCCGCTGGCGTCCGGCACTCCCTTATTTTCGTGCGCTCGTTTTAGGTATGGTCATGTTTGGTGCATTGGCGGAGCTACCGCTTGTTTGGACGCTGGCAGACGCATCCATGGGGATGATGGCGCTCGTCAATATGATCGCGATTTTATTGCTGTCGGGAATAGTGAAACGTCTCGCGGCCGACTATCACACACAACGTTCGTTAGGGCGGGTGCCTGTGTTTGATAGTCGCCGGTTTCCTGAGTTACATAGCCAATTAGATGAAAAAGCGTGGCCGCTTCCTAAGCGCTAGGGGCAACGGTGTTTTTTTTGCACCGGAATGATAGGCTTAGCGATAGACAGACAACAAAGGGGTTAGCAAAATGCTGATTGTGGTTTCTCCGGCAAAAACGCTGGATTATGAGTCACCGTTACCAACCGAACGATACACAAAGCCGCAGTTCACTCCGCATTCAGAGGCGTTGATAGCGGTATGCCGTCAACTGACGCCTGCCGATATCGGCTCATTGATGAAGGTGAGTGATAAAATTGCTAGCCTGAACGCGGTACGCTTTGCTGAGTGGTCACCGACATTTACACCTGACAATGCTCGCCCTGCAGCCTTGGCGTTTAAAGGGGATGTCTATACAGGCTTGGATGCAAATTCGATGTCAGAGCAGGACTTTGACTGGGCACAAGCGCATTTTCGAATGCTTTCTGGCCTTTATGGCCTATTGCGTCCGCTTGATTTGATGCAACCTTATCGCCTGGAAATGGGCACCAAGTTAGCGACGCCGCGTGGCGATAACTTGTACCAGTTTTGGGGCGATATCATCACAGATGCACTCAACGAGACGTTAGCGACGCAAGACAATCCGCTACTGATCAATCTCGCCTCCAATGAATATTTTAAAGCGGTCAACAAGAAAAAACTCGCAGGTGATATTATCACGCCCGTCTTTAAAGACTGCAAAAATGGGCAGTACAAGGTGATCAGTTTCTACGCGAAAAAAGCCCGTGGGATGATGGCGCGTTATCTGATTGATCAACGAGCGACATCCGTGACAGATATTAAAGGGTTTGATGTTGCTGGTTACTACTTCAGTGAAGAACTGTCTAAAGGTAATGAGTTGGTATTTCTGCGCGACGAGCAATAAAGACAAGACTGTGAGTGGTAAAAAAGCCCCATTTGGGGCTTTTTTTGATCGACGCTACTGGCGCGTTATCTCAGTGTAAGATACGTGCACGTATGGTGCCTTCAATGGCTTTGAGTTTTTTCAATGCTTTATCCGCTTGCTCCATCTCCACATCAATGACCACATAACCAATCTGTGCCGACGTTTGTAGATACTGAGCGGCAATGTTAATGCCCTCATCGGCAAAGGTGGTATTAATTTTGGTGAGCACACCCGGGCGGTTGGCATGAATGTGCAGCAAGCGTGAGCGACCTTGATGCTCAGGCAATGACACTTCAGGGAAATTAACACACGATAGTGTCGACCCGTTGTCCGAGTATTTGATTAATTTTCCTGCCACTTCAAGGCCAATATTTTCTTGGGCTTCATGGGTCGAGCCGCCAATATGTGGCGTGAGTAACGCATTATCAAAGGCCTGCAGCGGTGAACTGAACGCTTCTTTATTGGTTTTTGGTTCCACAGGAAAGACATCGATAGCGGCCCCTGCGAGGTGCTGACTTTCTAAAGCGCCGCAGAGCGCGTCAATATCAACGACGGTCCCTCGTGAAGCATTAATAAAGATTGCACCCGGCTTCATGCGTGCGAACGCGTCGGCATCAATCATATTTTGTGTGCTTGCGGTTTCTGGAACATGCAAAGAAACAATATCACTGCGATTCAGTAACTCCGTTAGCGAGTTAACTTGAATGGCATTACCGAGTGAAAGCTTGTTGTCGACATCATAGTAATAGACTCGCATCCCGAGGTTTTCGGCCAAAATACTGAGCTGAGTACCAATGTGGCCATAGCCAATGATCCCAAGCACTTTGCCGCGCGCCTCGTAAGAACGTTCAGCCGATTTTAACCATTCGCCACGGTGAGCCTTGGCGTTTTTCTCAGGAATGCCGCGCAGTAGCAACAAAATTTCACCCAGTACGAGCTCGGCGACGCTGCGAGTATTTGAGAAAGGCGCGTTGAAAACCGGGATACCGCGTTTCGCGGCGGCATCGAGATCAACTTGATTGGTCCCGATACAAAAGCATCCGACAGCCACCAGTTTTTTGGCCTGCTTAAAAACAGCTTCGGTGAGCTGGGTACGTGAGCGTAACCCAACAAAATGCGCGTCTTTGATCGCGGTTTCAAGGTCTTCACCGGTGAGTGAGCCTTTGTGATACTCGATATTGGTGTAACCCGCTTGTTTGAATGATTCAACGGCTGTGGGGTGGACGCCTTCGAGCAGTAAAATTTTTATCTTATTCTTGTCCAATGAATAGTGTGACATGTGGGCTGTTCTCTTCCTTAGAAACAATAGTGGGTCGCAATGTTGCGCCTGAACGCCGGGAGGCATCGTCACCCTTTCCCCTAGATTTCTGGTGAAGACAGTGCAACGGGTGACGTGGTCAGTAGCCTGATCTTTTTACGCCAAGTCGCACATGGGCCTGCGATGAACCGGTATCAGAACAGTGACCAAGATAACAAAAATTCATATAAGGGGTAAGAATTATCCGTTCTATGCCATAAAAAAAGCACCTTTAAAAAGGTGCTTTTAACTTATTGATTACATTGAGCGCAAACGTTTGGTTTTTAATGCTGCTAATGGGCGGGTATAAGCCGTTGATCTGCAGGATTATGCGTTTATTCTGCCACTTTTTTCACCCCGGAATCGGTGCCGGTTAGGACGATATCGGCACCGCGGTTGGCAAATAAGCCTACAGTCACCACGCCCGGGATCCCATTAATGGTATCTTCGAGACCTTTAGGATCCTGAATCTTGAGGTTATGAACATCCAGGATAACATTGCCGTTATCAGTCACCACGCCTTGACGATAGCAAGGATCACCGCCCAGCTTGACAAGCTCTCGTGCCACGTAAGAGCGGGCCATTGGGATGACTTCGACAGGGAGCGGGAACTCGCCAAGCACATCGACGTGTTTGGTATCATCGATAATACAGATAAATTTATCGGCAATGGCGGCAACAATTTTCTCGCGCGTCAATGCGGCGCCGCCGCCTTTAATCATATGATTGCGCTTATTGATTTCGTCCGCACCGTCAACATAGATATCGAGGTGACCCACTTCGTTGGCATCAAAGACTTCAATCCCTAGCGCTTTTAAGCGCTTGGTCGACGCGTCTGAGCTTGATACCGCCCCTTTAATTTTTTCTTTCATTGGCTCAAGGGCATCAATAAAGTAATTCACTGTCGAGCCGGTGCCAACGCCAATAATACTGCCTAGTTTAACATACTCTACCGCCGCTTCACCGGTGGCTTTTTTCTTTTCGTCCTGGGTCATGGTAACTCCTGCGTAACGGGGAATAAGGCGTGATTATAGCGAAGCCAAATCGTGGCGTCAGGCTATGGGTCGCGAAATCGATGCGAGTCAACGTCTAAGTTGGCGAAATGATGGCTCACCAATGCCAGTGTTGGCTTGGTGTCAGTATATGGGGTAAAGGAATATCCCATTGCTCGCAAGGTAATGAATGCCAACGTTGGCAATCATGGGCGAGGCCAATGGCGGTCGCATTTGGCGCGCACAAACCCAGCGTGCGATCATAATAGCCGCCACCCATGCCTAGGCGCTGGCCGTCGGCGTCAAAAGCCACTAATGGCGTGGCGATGATGTCCAGTTTTGAGCTAGGGATTAGGGTGCGAATATCTAAAGTGGGCTCGGCAATGTTATAACGATTAAGGAGCATGCGCGTGTGAGGGTGGTACTGTAAAAACAGCAAATGGCCGCGACTGAACGGATGAACAACCGGTAAATAAACCTGTTTTCCTGCCTGCCAGCAGGCGTTGATTGCCGGTTGGGTGTCCAACTCACCGTCAAAAGAGAGGTATAAGGCGATACGCTGCGCATGAACGACGTCAGGTAATGTCATAAAGCGTGCCGCAACCTGCTGGGCCGCCTCGGTTTGCTGTTCAAGCGAGAGCTGGCGACGCGCGTGACGGATGGTTTGGCGAATCTGCTGTCTGGGCTGCATAACTGTCCTTAATGCTAGCCTGTAAAGGAGGGCCCCGGGATGCCGTTGGGATCGATGGCCCTTGAACCCGCTGGTTCAAGGCGGGTGGGTAGTATAAACCGTAGGCTTCTCGGTACGAGCCGAGCTTGCTCAGTAGCTTATAACAACACACCCTTCGGTTTGCTTATCGGCTCAGGGACGTTGATCCGCTGACAAACACCCCAGGGAATTCGATTATTTTTGCGATCCTTGCACTGCCACTGCTTTATCGAGTTGGGCAGTCATCAGGGCGGTCCGTTGCTTGACCTGATCTTCAACTGTCTCCAACGCTTGTTTGGCATCATTTAATTCATGACAAACATTCAAAGCGGCAATGGCAATTAGCTGCTCTGTATTGGTTACTTTAGTGCGCTCTGCCAGCCGATGCAACCGTTGATCGAACTCGTTTGCTGCATCTTTAAGCGCTTGCTCTTGTCCAGGCGGACAATTGACGCGAACAAGGCGATCCAGGATTTTAATTTCAACCGGTTGTGTGTTCATAGTCCCAAGCTGGCTCCTCATACGGCCCGCAATGTCGAGGGCCAGATACAGAATAATGGCGCTATTCTAGCAATTATTTTCCCGAATACACTACATCGAAAGCCGCCTTGGCGAGTGATGCAGAGAATTTAGACAAAAATGGACACCGAGGGGTTGATCTTTATCATCGTGGCAACGGCCTTCCTGCTCTTACACTGGGTTTGTAACCACCATAATGGACAGAATAATTCTGCATCGCACAAGCTGGCCAAGAATCACGGGTTTTTTCGCTGAGTGATTCAGCCCTGTGGTGTGAAATGCTAAACTAACCCACTTATTTTTGAGCGCACGACCAAGGGCAACATTGTGACTGAAACCCGTTTACCCGCATATGCGAAGACCGCAGAAATATTAACAGCAGATAGCCTGGCGGTTACGCCGGCAGAAATGCATGGATTGATCGCCGGCATGCTAAGTGGTGGCTTGGCACTGGAAGAGGGGAGTTGGCTAACCATGCTTTATGATTATACCAACCAAGGAATGGGCTGGCCGACCGAGTCAAAAACCTTGGCCATGCAGAGCTACCATCAATTGAAAACCCAACTGACAGGAACGGATTTAGATCTCGATATTTATGTTCCGGATGATGAACACTCGGGTGTCGTTGCCCGTGCAGAAGCGTTAGTGGAATGGATTAATACCTTTCTTGCTGGCGTTGGTCTGATTGGGACAAAGGGGCGTAAACTATCCAAAGACGTCACAGAAGCGCTCAGCGATTTAAAGGAAGTGGCGCAGTTAGGGATTGACGAAGACGGGGATTTGCAAGAGCAAGCGGACTTGCTTGAGCAGGTTGTTGAGCATGTGCGTGTGTGTAGCTTAGTTGTCCATGCCGAGCTTGGCGCACGTCTTGAAACTGACGACGAGACGCCAAAAACACGCCATTAACCGCAATGACGTCTGCGATTTGAGGCGTGGTGATGACTCAGGGTGAGGAAAAGTAGGATGAAAGCCTATGACATAGTGATTGCTGGTGGTGCAATGGCTGGCGCAACCGCGGCACTGGCGTTAGATACGCTAAGTGGCGGGAGGTTACGTATTGCGGTCGTTGAGGCGATGGTGCCAAACCATGGTGATCATCCAGGTTATGATGCGCGGAGTATCGCGTTAGCCGAGGGCAGTTGCGCTGCTTTTGAGCAACTGGGACTTTGGGAGGCGTTGGCGCCGTTTGGCACACCGATCCAACATATTCACGTTTCAGATCGTGGTCATGCTGGGCAAGCGCACATTGATGCGCAAACGCAGGGCGTGTCATATCTCGGTCAGGTCATTGAACTGGCAGATGCCGGCGCGGTATTGCACCAAAAACTGCATGCGCGTCCCGCCATCGATGTCTTTTGTCCTGATGCAGTGATCGCGATTGAGCGAAAGCTTGACGCTGTTACTGTCACACTCAAACAAGGACAATCGCTAACGGCATCATTACTCATTGCCGCCGATGGCGGTCGCTCACCTTGTAGTCGTTTGCTCCATCTCCCCCGGCAGCAGCACGACTTTGGCCAAGTGGCTGTGATTGCCAATGTGTCTACGGCGCTTCCGCATCAAGGTCACGCCTTTGAGCGTTTTACCGACACGGGGCCCGTCGCGTTACTGCCCATGTCGCAAGGACGTTGCTCATTAGTGTGGTGCATGACTCCCGATGAGGCGCAACCGCTCACCCAAGTCAGCGATTCGGTTTTTTTACAACGCTTACAACAGGTTTTCGGTTGGCGTCTTGGTAAGTTACTTCATGTCGGAGAACGTCACGCCTACCCGCTGGTGCTCAATCAGGTCGTGCGGCCAGTGAGTCATCGCGTGGCGGTGGTTGGCAACGCAGCACAAAGTTTACATCCCATTGCAGGACAAGGCTTTAACCTCGGCCTGCGAGATGTCATCACGCTGGCTCAAACTGTCAGCGCAGCCTTCCAGCGCGGGCAAGATATTGGCGCGATACCGGTCCTGATGGATTATGCCAGTCAACGCCAGCCAGACAGAGACACAACCGTCGCACTAACATCAGGGCTCGTTCATCTTTTTTCTAATCAGAGTGCACTACTTGCAGCCGCACGGAACGCAGGTTTGGGGTTGATGTCGACCATAGAAAGGGTGAAACAACCCCTCGTGCAACGCACCATAGGATGGGTAGAACCGAAATGAAGATGATCAATGCAGATGTCGCGATTGTAGGTGGCGGAATGGTGGGGCTAACACTTGCCGCCTCACTGGCAGAAACGGACTTACGCATCGTTGTGATTGAAGGTAAAAAACCGGTAGCAACACTAGACGATCTACCAGAAAACCGTGTATCGGCACTGAGTCGTGCGAGCGAGAATATGCTTCGTGCCTTAGATGTTTGGGCGGGTATCGTCGCACGCCGACTGGCAAGCTATCAAAAAATGCACGTTTGGGAGAAAGATAGCTTTGCGCAAATTGATTTTGACGCACAGGCATTTGGTCAGCAAAACCTAGGACACATTGTTGAAAACCGCGTGATTCAACTTGCCCTGCTCGACAAAGTGCAGCAGCAGAGTAATGTCACCATACTCATGCCTGAGCAGTGCCAGTCTATGATGCAAGGTGAGCGCGAAACCTGGTTGCAATTGGCCTCGGGAGGTGGTGTGACGACAAAGCTGGTTGTCGGAGCCGATGGCGCTCGCTCATGGGTGCGCGAGCAAGCACACTTTCCATTGGTTCAGCGAGATTATGGACACCATGCTGTGGTGGCAACGGTACGTACAGAAGCCCCTCATCGAGGCGTTGCGCGTCAGGTTTTTACGCCTGATGGCCCTTTAGCGTTTCTACCACTGTCCGATCCGCATTTATGTTCCATTGTTTGGTCGGTGCCGCCTGAACAAGCGTCGGAGTATCGCGACATGGCGTCTGATGGATTCGAGCGGGCGCTCACGGCTGCCTTTGACGCTAGATTAGGCCGATGTGAGGTGGCCGGACCGCGTGCGAGTTATCCTCTTACCATGCGTTATGCTCAGAATTTTGCCTCTGAGCGCATTGCCCTTATCGGTGATGCCGCACATACCATTCATCCGCTTGCCGGCCAAGGGGTGAATTTAGGGATGTTAGATGCGGCCGCGTTAGCACAGACGCTCACGCAACTTTCAGAAAAAGGGAAAGATGTCGGGGCGTATGCGTCACTGCGTCATTTCGAGCGTTGGCGTAAAGCGGAAGCCATGCAAATGATTGCGGCGATGCAGGGATTCCGGAGCTTGTTTGATGGTCAAAACCCAGTGAAAAAGCTCGTTCGTGGTGTGGGTATGCGCGCGGTGAATCACCTACCCGGCGCCAAACAGCCCTTTATGGCCAAAGCCTTGGGGCTAGAGGGAGAGCTCCCTGATCTCGCGAAGCCACCTGCTCGGCGCGTCCATTTTTCATGATCGTGTGACAACGGAAATTGGCGAAAAAAAGAAAATATGCTAAACAGCATGACGAACAGCTTGTTTGGAAGTTTGTATTTACCGACGGATGTTGCACATTAGCACTGGGTACAACCAGAGCACTGGCTACAACCTGAGTATTGGGTATAACAAGGTCACTGAGTCTAACAAGGAACAATATTATGAGCGATATTCCATCCGGCTTAAAATTTACTGAGACGCATGAGTGGGTGCGTCCTGAAGGGGAAGGCCTCTTCACCATTGGCATTTCCGATCATGCTCAAGCGTTGCTTGGTGATATGGTTTTTGTTGATTTACCCGATGAAGGTGACACCTTTGATGCCGGGGATGATTGCGCAGTGGCCGAGTCGGTCAAAGCAGCGTCAGATATTTATGCGCCGATTTCCGGGCAAGTGATCGCCGTGAATGAGGAATTGGATAGCGCCCCAGAATTAGTCAACAGCGATCCTTACGGCGATGGTTGGCTCTTTCAAGTTCAAGCCACTGACGAATCAGAAATTGATGCCTTGTTTGATGCACAAGGATATGAAGAAACCTTAGGCGACCAAGATGCCGATTAAGGTGTAGTACCAACCGTGTGCCACTAGCATTGACAAGTGAGGGATCCTGGCGGGATCCCTTTCTGTTTATTGGCTTCCCGGTAAGTGACGTCGGCGTGATCAAGCGCCGACGTCACCTGTGTTTGCCAAGCCGTATGGGAGATGCCAAGCTCACTACTTATTCATCGTCAGTCAGAGAGTAAGGTAGAGGCTCACGCTGCCAGATAAACTCTGGCGCATCCGCTAGGCGAAATGCTGTCTCGTCATCGAGGTTGTTTGGCAGAACCGCTAGCACTGCTGCCTGGCCATTAGCTTGACGGTAACCGGCAATCACGGTTCCACCAGAGCGCCAGTTTTCACCGACAGAGCGCTCGATTTTATCCCCTGCCACCGGTGTATGTGTGGCTTGTCCTGTGAGTTTATACATGGCCCGCTTGTTTATTCCTCGGTATTTAGCGCGAGCAACGGTCTCTTGGCCGGTATAACAGCCTTTGGTGAAGCTGATCGCATTCAATGCCTGCAAATTCAACGATTGAGGAATAAATTCACCACTGGTTGCGGCTTCTATGCGAGGGAGTGCGGCATCGATTTCATATCGATCCCAATATTCACTGCTGAGAAGGACCGCGGACGACTGATACTGATTCACGAGCGCGGTTGCCGCCTCGGGAGTGATCGCGAGTAACCAACGATGAGGCGCGATCATCACCGCTGTTCCCTGCTCGCCCTGGCGGACGTTACCTTGTGGGCCAAAGTGGTCGGTCACCCACTTTTCCGCCTGGGTGCCAACCACGCCAAGAAGTACGCAGTCGACTTTATCAAATGCGATCTTAGAGAAGATGGCGTATTTTTTGACTTCCTGTAATTGGGTTGCCTCAATCGATGCCGGCTGCACCATGGCTAAGCCATCTTGGAAGTGGAAAAAACGTAACACGGACCAGACTTTACCTTTTGGATCACAATGCGCCGCTAAGGTCGATTGATCCACGTCGAGTTGCTCAATATCGCAAGTGAGCTGGCCTTGTAAGTATGACTTAGTGTCGTCGCCACTAATTTTGGTTAACGCCCAATTATCGAGGGCAACAATGGCCAGTTCCGGCGTCTGGTCACTGGGGTGTTGTGCCACAGGCTCAAAAGCTTGGGTTTGATACCATTCGCTCATATAAATCACGCTCTCCGTTGAGAAAACACAGGCTATCTCTCGTATAGTAATGGTGCATAACAGGCTTGTCAGCCTTTGTATTGTAAGGGTATTGCGCCAAACGACGGATTAACGCTAGAGAGCTCTCAGATTCGTCTTTTCTTTTTTGGGAAAAGTGGTAGTCAGACCCTGGCGTTGATAGTATCCATCCACTGATATCAGTGATAGAGGTCAACATGGTTAACACTGAAGATAAAGCGCGAATTCGTTGGGCATGCCGTCGGGGGATGCTGGAGCTTGATGTATTGGTCATGCCCTATTTTGAGGCATGCTACGACACATTGAATGAAAATGAAAAACAGGATTTTGTCGCATTTTTAGAAAGCGCCGACCCGGATCTGTTTGCCTGGCTGATGGGGCATGGTAAACCTGACGATCCTAAGATGGTCTCTGTTGTCGAGAAGGTAGTTGCCTATAACCGAAGTAAGTTGCGTACATAGCCAACTCCATTGCCCGCGCTATGTCACCGTCTGTTTATTCCTGGTCGGCATGATGGTGGCATGGCTATTGGCGGTGCATGTGTCCCTCCCGCTTTGCGCGCGTGCTTTCCTGATGCTTCACGTTGTCCGTGAATTGATTCACTTTCAACACCGACTGGTCGAGAGTACCGGCTGTGTCACTGTGTATTTTGATGATTGGATAAGGCTACCCAGCGGCGAACGCCAACCCATCACATGTATCTGGGCGACGCCTTGGCTGATGATGCTCAAAGCGCAATCGGATGCGCGCTGTTTGTATTTGTGGCGCCATGGCTTGCCGGACTATCATTTTCGTCTGCTTTATCGGCATTATTGTCAACCAAAGCAGGATAGTTTGTGACATATTTATGACGCCTTGGTTGCCTTGCTTTACTTTTTCCTAACATCGCCGATAGTTAGTGCAAGTACGTGATTAATCCAGTCTTGCTCTGAAGGTGTTGTAGGGTCGTTATGAAAATAAAACACAAGTTACTTTCTCTTACCGTGATGTCGGTGTTGGCATTACTCGCTGTGATGGCTGCGGCTTGGAACGCGGAAACGCGGTTAGATAAAATGCATCGCCAGTTAACCGCGGTGTCCGATCTCGAGGTCGTACTGCTTAATTTACGCCGTAATGAAAAAGACTTTCTTGCTCGGATGGATCCCAAATACCTCTCTCGGTTTGAAAACAACGTCGCAACCTTTAATCAGCAACTGACCGACTTTCGAGCACGCAGTGCCTCCCTTGGGTTAGAAACCGTCACGATTGATGACGTTAAGACAGCCATGCAAGCTTATGCAAATGGGTTCAGCGAACTGGGTGACGGCTACCAAACATTAGGTTTAACGACAGAGCAAGGCTTAAGAGGCCAAATGCAAAGCGCGAGTCAAGCGCTCGTGGCCGCAACTGAAAACGATATTGTGCTAGAAAGCAGTGCTCGCTTGTTAGTGGCGGACGCCAAGCTGTTTGTTCAAAGCAGTCATCTGGATTACATCGACCAATACCAAAATCATATGGATGCCTTAACAGATTATCTTGAAGGTGATCTATTGGCACTGTTTAAAGCTCACCAGTCTGAAGTTGAAAACGTTGTTGCGCAGAAAAAAGCATTAGGTTTGGCGCCAGATAAAGGGCTTTTGGGCGAGATACGGAGTCAAACGCACCAAGTGGAAAATATGTTTGACGCGTTAAGCAAAGAATACCAGCAAGCGATCGATCAAGCGCTACGCCAGACCACGATAGTGACGGGGTCGATAGTATTGGTGTTAGCGATCATCATGACGGTGGTTTCTCTGTGGATGAACCGAGGTATTCAACGGCGCATCGCGCTGTTCAGTCAGCAGATGGCGGCCATTACTCAGCAACGGGATCTGACCTTGCGCGCCGATGAGACTGGGCAAGATGAAATTTCACTGATGGCAAACGATGTCAATCAGATGCTGAGTAGTATTCAAAAAATGGTGGTCGATGTTAGCCGAGCGGTGCAGGCTTTACACCAAAGCGCAGAGCAGGTGGAGTCTCGCACGGCGCAAACCGGCACCGCACTGGCGACGCAGCTGGATGAAACGACCCATGCTGCAACGGCGATGAATGAGATGGAAAGCACGATTCGGGATATTGCCGGCAATACCGATCAGGCGGCTGATAACGCGAGAACCAGCCTAGGTCGTGCGCAAAATGGACAGCAAGTGGTGGATGATACCCGGACGATGATCATGACATTGGCCGAGACACTCAGCAATACCAGTAACGAGGTGCTTGAACTGAGTAAGCTGTCTGAGACCATTGGCTCGGTATTGGATGTCATTAAAGACATTTCAGAGCAAACGAATCTGCTGGCACTCAATGCTGCCATCGAGGCCGCGCGTGCGGGGGAGCAAGGACGAGGGTTTGCAGTAGTCGCGGATGAAGTGCGTCAATTAGCAACTCGTACCCGGCAATCGACCGATGAAATATCGGGCATTATTACCTCGCTGCAGGCGCAAACACAGTCAGTTGCAGAGCGTATGGAGCAAAGTCGAGAAGATGGCGAAAGCTCTGTCACCAAAGTAGATGCCGCCTCGCAAGAGCTGTCACAGATTATGCAAGATATGCAACAGATTATGGATATGAGTACGCATATTGCGACGGCGATAGAGCAGCAAAGCTCGGTTGCTAAAGAAGTTAACCAGAACGTGCACAACATTCAAGACATTGCCCAGACGAGTACTGAACGCGCGAGCCAAAACCGTCAAGCTGCTCATCAAGTCGCAGAAGAAGCGGCTAACTTAGAGCGGGCCGTAAGTGAATTTAAAAGCTAATCATACGGCCAGTCGAGAGACTGGCCGTTGTTTATTGCGACGATACCATGCGCCACATTAGCAAGGCTGATCGGGAACGAGGATGGTTGGGCCTGATTGAGCATGAGCGTCAGGATAGTCAATGGTGTAATGTAGACCACGACTTTCTTTGCGTTGCATGGCACAACGCACCATCAATTCAGCGACTTGGAGTAAATTACGTAATTCGAGCAAGTTATTCGAGACACGAAAATTAGCGTAGTACTCGTGCGTTTCTTGTTTAAGTAGCTCAATGCGACGCAAAGCACGTTCTAAGCGCTTGGTTGAGCGCACAATCCCCATGTAATCCCACATAAACAGGCGCAGCTCATGCCAATTGTGCTGAATCACCACTTCCTCATCGGAACAAATCACTTGGCTCTCATCCCAAGCTGGCAACGCTGTGTGTGGCTCTATATGGTCTGAGTGGGCTTTAATATGCTCAGCGGCAGACCACGCATACACCACACATTCGAGCAAGGAGTTAGAAGCCATGCGATTTGCACCGTGTAGCCCGGTATAACTCACTTCACCAATGGCATATAAACCAGGCAGATCCGTAGTGCCATTTTTATCCACCATCACACCACCACAGGTATAGTGAGCGGCCGGCACTATCGGGATGGCGTCTTGGGTCAAGTCAATGCCGTACTCTTTTAGCTTCTCGTAAATGGTGGGGAAGTGCTTGGTGATAAATTGCGGATCTTTATGGCTGATATCGAGATACATACAATCAGCGCCAAGCCGTTTCATTTCATAATCAATCGCACGCGCCACGACATCACGGGGAGCAAGCTCACCACGCGGATCAAAGTCTTGCATAAAGCGCGATCCATCCGGGCGTTTTAGGTGCGCACCTTCACCACGTAATGCTTCGGTTAGCAAAAAGTTACGCGCGTCAGGGTGGTATAAACAAGTCGGGTGGAACTGATTAAACTCAAGATTCGCGACACGGCAACCTGCTCGCCATGCCATCGCAATACCATCACCAGAAGAGACGTCTGGGTTAGAGGTGTACTGATACACTTTAGACGCGCCACCTGTTGCCAGCACCGCATCATTGCAGCGGACAGTTTCTACAACTTCTTGATTGCGATTCCAAATATAGGCCCCTAACACATGATTAGGGCCGCCGAGTCCGACTTTTTTACGCGTGATAATGTCCAGCGCGTTATGACGCTCGAGTAGGGTGATATTAGGATGTTGTCGAACGTTATCTTGCAATGAGTTTTGCACCGCCATACCGGTTGCATCGGCGGTGTGTAGAATACGTCGATGACTATGACCACCTTCGCGAGTGAGATGATAACGCGGGGTTTCATCATCACTGTCTTCTTGATCGAAGGGCACGCCACCATCAATCAGCCATTGAACACAGTCTTTGGCGTTACGGGCGATAAAGTCGACAACATCGGTATCACAGATACCGCCACCGGCTATTTGTGTATCTTCGACATGGGACTCCACTGAGTCTTGTTCGTCAAAAACAGCGGCGATGCCGCCTTGTGCGTAGAGTGTCGCCCCTTCACTGAGAGGGCCTTTACTGAGTACGATAACCCGGTGCGTGGGCGCCAAACGTAGCGCCAACGATAAGCCAGCGGCACCGCTGCCGATGACCAACACGTCACATTGATGTTCCTGAGTTGTGGTCGTCATGATCCCTAATCCTCTTTCTGCGCTCCCAATGTTACACCAATTTGACGCGGCCGCGCGCGCTAAGATCAAATCCAGTCTTGCTTGGGTGAAAGTTTGCAACCGTGGCATTGTTTGGGGGACAATACACGCAGCCAAAGACGCGCGCTTTGGTCATTCCGTCACAGTAATGTGATTTCACGCATAATAAAACCAACATGGTGAGGAACTTTTCTCCTAAGCGGTCATCGAATTCTCAGCGAAAGCTCGCAAGCGGGTTTAACCGCGCTCTGACAACGTCGGACCTAGAATGTCGATAATCGGGCGAAAAGATCAACCAAGGAGTAAACGCTCGAATGGGCGAGCAGCTAACCGACCAGGTTCTAATAGAACGTGTACAGAATGGTGACAAGCAAGCTTTCAATCTGTTAGTCGTCAAATATCAAAATAAGGTATGTAACCTTATTGCCCGCTATGTAGGCTCACACAGTGGTGATATTCCGGATATCGCACAAGAAGCGTTTATTAAAGCGTATCGTGCTTTGCCGGGGTTTCGTGGCGAAAGTGCGTTTTATACTTGGTTGTATCGCATTGCAGTGAACACCGCGAAAAACCATTTGGTGGCACAAGGACGACGTCCACCAGGTAGCGATATTGACGCCGACGAAGCAGAAAATTACGAAAGTGGGGGGTCGTTAAAAGAAATATCGAACCCTGAAAACTTGATGTTGTCTGAAGAATTGAGGCAGGTGGTGTTTTCGACCATTGAAACACTGCCTGACGACTTAAGAACCGCAATCACCTTACGCGAGCTCGATGGGCTCAGTTATGAGGAAATTGCACAGGTAATGGATTGTCCAGTCGGTACGGTACGGTCGCGTATATTTCGAGCGCGTGAAGCGGTAGAAAAGCGCATCCGGCCACTGATGAAACGGTAACGAGTTTTACTGGCTGCATGACGGTGACTTGAATGACGGATAAAGAAAAAATTTCGGCGTTATTAGATGGCGAACGGGTGGATACGTCGGTGATCCATGATATAGAGCGAGATAATAGCGCACAACAGACCTGGAGCGACTTCGGCATCATTCGTGATGTGATGCGTGGTGACGCGCCTGGCTCGTTGCAATGGAACATTGCCGATTCTGTCGCGTCCGCGTTGGAAGCAGAACCGGCTTATCAAGGCGCTCACGTTGACAGTAACGTGCACCCGATGCACGAGTCACAGCCGCGTCCGGAAAAGGCGCGTCGCCACCTACCTGGCTGGCTGCAACAGCTCACTCAGGTCAGTGTCGCCGCTTGTGTTTCTCTCGCCGTGATCGTAGGCGTGCAGCATTATAACCAGTCTGAACCAACGTCTCCGGGGGTTGGCAATCAAACCCAACCGCCAGTATTGGAAACGATTCCTTTTGCAGGTGCTGCTGAACCAGTGAGTTTAAGCCGGAATGATTTGCGTGCGACGCCTTCAGAATCTGAAATGATGGAGCAGCGTCGGCGCGTAAATGCAATGCTCAAAGACTATGAATTGCAGCTAAGGTTGAATAAGGATAGTCTGTCTAGCAATCAGACAATGGCACCGTCGACAAGCAGTAGTAAGCAATGAAAAAAACTCTGATCGGTGCGCTTGCGCTGGTCAGTTTGATGTCTGCGCAAGCCTCGGCCGAACCCTCTGCCGAGGCTTTGTTACATCAAATGGATACCGCAAGCGATACCTTGGACTATGAACTGTCCTACATTCTCGTTGGCAAAAATAGCCTAGAGCCACTGCGTTTTCGCCATGCACGGGTAGGTGGCGAAGCGTTTGGTCATCTCATGTATTTAAGTGGTCCGTCGCGAGAAGTAATTCGTCGCGGAAAGGAAATCAGTTATTTTGAACCTGGTTATGACCCTTTCACGATCGCCAGTGATCATATGGTGGCACCATTGCCTACCCTCATTCAGGCCGATATTGATATACTGGCAAACCATTATGACTTTGTCTCAATGGGACATGCGCGCGAGGCGGGCATGGATTGCCAGGTTGTACGTATCACACCGAAAGATGGTGAGCGATATTCGTACGTGCTTTGGCTAGACCAAGACAGTCACCTACCGGTGAGAGCCGATTTACTTGACCGAGATGGGGATCCGCTTGAACAGTATCGCGCCTTATCTCTGGTGGTTACGCCTAAAATTAACGACGCGATGCAAAAACTCACGCAGTTAGCCCTGCCGCCGGTATTAACCCTCCCACAAACAACCCGCCGCTCTGACCTGGATTGGCAGGTGACGGTGCTGCCAGATGGCTTTAAGCCTGTATACAGTAACCGCCATCGTTTAATGATGACTAAGCGGGCAGTGGAAAGCCAAATGTTTAGCGACGGCCTTTTTAGTTTTTCTGTTTATTTAGCCAAAGCCGACGATGTCTCCGTGCGTAAACAGATAGTGCGCCAAGGCCGACGGACGCTGCACAGTGTTATCAATGGCAACGCCGAAATTACAGTGGTGGGGGACATTCCACCGGAGACCGCTAAACGGATTGCTGATTCGGTTCGTATTAATCGCATGCCAACATCACAGACAGAGTAAAAGGTTGCACCATGATTAAAGCACTGGCGGAGGTAACAGGGTACCAAGACGGCTGGCTGTCCCTTGCCTGTCAGCAGCAAACCAGCTGTGGCAGCTGCAAATCGCAAAGCCAGTGTGGCACTGGCATTGTGTCCAAGGCCCTACCCGGAAAAGTGAACCATGTCAGCGTTCGTTCGCCAGAACCGCTGCCGACAGGAACTCTCGTTGAAATTGGCCTCGGTGAAGCCACCTTGGTACGCTCGGCGCTCGTGGTTTATATGGTGCCATTAATGATGATGTTCGTGGGCGCCTTACTGGGACAATTTTTCTTTGCCGCGTTGGCAGGCAGCGGTGAAGGAGGTGTTATCGCACTGAGTCTAGGCTTCGGTGCCCTTGGGGTCGGTATCGCACGACGTTTAGCGAGATATGTCGGGAGTGCCGAACAGCAGCAACCTGAGCTTCTGCGTATCATGGGAGAGCCAATTTCCGAGTTGGCAGTGATAAATACCAGACACCAGGATAGCGACTAGCCACTATTTTCGGTAGAATCCAGCCCAATTGATCTTAGGATCCCATTCTTATTGATAACGAGTAAGTCACACCCACTTATGAAGCATATTCGTAACTTTTCGATCATCGCCCATATTGACCACGGTAAGTCGACGCTTTCTGATCGACTCATTCACGTATGCGGCGGCCTTACTGACCGGGAAATGGCAGAGCAGGTCCTTGACTCCATGGATCTGGAACGTGAACGCGGTATCACCATCAAAGCACAAAGTGTGACACTGAACTATAAAGCCAAAGACGGCAATGAGTATCAGTTGAACTTCATCGATACGCCAGGACACGTCGACTTCTCTTATGAGGTGTCGCGCTCACTGAAGGCATGTGAAGGTGCTTTGCTGGTGGTGGATGCAGGACAAGGGGTTGAAGCACAGACGCTCGCCAACTGCTACACCGCAATGGATATGGACCTTGAAGTGGTCCCTGTCCTGAACAAAATCGATTTACCGGCCGCCGATCCAGACCGTGTGGCGCAAGAAATCGAAGATATTGTTGGTATTGAAGCCATTGAAGCCACGCGTTGTTCAGCCAAAACAGGGGTTGGAGTCGATGGCGTACTCGAAGATATTGTTCGCCTTATTCCACCGCCGGAAGGTAACCCCGACGCCCCCACTCAAGCGTTGATTATCGACTCTTGGTTCGATAAATATCTTGGCGTCGTCTCGTTAGTGCGCATTCGTGAAGGCTCGCTCAAAAAAGGCGACAAAGTGAAAATCATGAGCACGGGCCAAGAATGGAACGTGGACAGCATTGGCATTTTCACGCCCAAGCGTAAAGAGCTTAATGGTTTGCAAACCGGTGAAGTAGGCTGGGTGATCTGTGGGATCAAAGATATCCTCGGCGCACCCGTGGGCGACACCATCACCCATGCCAAAAACGGCTGCGAAAAACGGATTGAAGGGTTCCAAAAAGTTAAGCCTCAGGTGTACGCGGGCTTATTCCCGATTTCATCCGATGATTATGAAAACTTCCGTGATGCCTTGGATAAGTTAAGCCTCAATGATGCGTCGCTTTTCTTTGAGCCAGAGAGCTCTGCGGCGCTTGGCTTCGGTTTCCGTTGTGGTTTCCTTGGCATGCTGCACATGGAGATCATTCAAGAGCGCCTGGAGCGAGAATACGACCTTGAGCTGATCACCACAGCCCCTACGGTTGTTTACGAAGTCACGCAAAACGATGGTGAAGTCATCTATGTAGACAGCCCAGCCAAGCTGCCCCCAGTGAATGACATTCAAGCCATTGGTGAGCCTATCGCGCGTTGTAATATCTTGGTGCCCAATGAATTCGTCGGCAATGTGATCTCCTTGTGTGTTGAGAAGCGTGGTGCCCAAGTGGATATGGTTTATCACGGCAATCAAGTTGCGCTGACCTATGACATACCGATGGCGGAAGTCGTGTTGGACTTTTTCGACCGTATTAAGTCAACATCGCGCGGTTATGCCTCGTTAGATTATAACTTCGAACGTTACGATGTGTCTGACATGGTACGGGTGGATATCTTACTGAATGGCGAGCGTGTCGATGCACTGGCGATTATTACGCACCGTGCTCATGCGCAACCGCGTGGTCGCGAGCTAGTGGAAAAAATGAAAGAGTTTATTCCGCGTCAGCAGTTTGATATCGCCATCCAAGCCTCGATTAGCAATCACATTATCGCCCGTTCAACCGTCAAGCAGTTGCGTAAAAACGTCACGGCAAAATGTTACGGCGGTGATGTGAGTCGTAAGAAAAAACTATTGCAAAAACAAAAAGAAGGTAAGAAGCGCATGAAGCAGGTCGGTAATGTCGAGCTGCCGCAAGAAGCTTTCTTGGCCATTTTGCATGTGGGCAAAGATAAATAACAACGGATTCCATGATGGCCAATACGTTTTCTTTAATTTTAGTGCTGGTGACCTTGGTCACCGGCCTGGTTTGGGCGTTAGATAAATACCGCTGGGCGCCGCGTCGCCGCCAGGCTGCAGGCAAAGCACTGAAGGTCGCACAGACTGATTTGGATGCCGAACAAGTCGCGAAAGTGATGCCACAACCGAGTTGGGTTGAGAATATGGCGTCTATTTTCCCGGTGATCGCGGTGGTTTTAGTGTTGCGATCATTCATTTATGAGCCTTTCCAAATTCCGTCCGGATCGATGATGCCAACCTTATTGGTTGGCGATTTTATTTTGGTGGAAAAATTTGCCTATGGGCTGCGTGATCCGGCTTTTCACACTGAACTGGTTGATACTGGCAAACCTGAGCGCGGTGACATTGTGGTGTTTAAATATCCGCCGCAGCCGAATATTGACTACATCAAGCGTACGGTGGGGCTACCCGGCGATACCATTGTGTATGAAGATAAGCGCTTGTGTATTCAGCCTAAAGGCGAAGCGCAGTGCCAGCCTGTCGCGATAGATAACATTCAGCCTAGTGAATTTGCACAAGGTGGTGTGAATCTGGTGCAAGCACAAGAGCAGCTGGGTGAGCAAGCGCATCAGATCCTTGTCCATCCGAATAAGCGCGATCGAATCAGTGCCTATCAGCCACGTCCGGGCGTCAATCGTTGGGTGGTGCCGGAAGGGCATTACTTTATGATGGGTGATAACCGCGATAACAGTGCGGATAGCCGCTTTTGGGGCTTTGTGCCTGAGCGCAACTTAGTCGGCAAAGCGGTGGCTATTTGGGTCAGCTTCGAATTCGAGCGCAACAGTGACAGCTGGCTACCATCGTGGATACCGACAGGGATACGCTTTAACCGTATTGGTGGAATTGATTAATTCTGGACTATGATGACAAAACTAACAGATAAATTGCAGCGAGAGATCGGCTATCAGTTCAGCAGTGCTGCATTGCTTGAACTGGCGTTGACGCACCGTAGTGCCAATGGCACACATAATGAGCGTCTCGAATTTTTGGGTGACTCAATTCTTAGCTTCGTAATTGCCGAGGATCTTTATCATCGCTTTCCGAAAGTGGATGAAGGGGATATGAGTCGGATGCGCGCGACCTTAGTGCGCGGTAATACACTAGCCGAAATTGGGCGGGAGTTTTCTCTGGGCGAAGTCATGCGCCTTGGCCCAGGAGAACTTAAAAGTGGCGGTTTTCGCCGCGATTCGATTTTGGCTGACGCTGTAGAAGCATTGATTGGCGCCATCTTTTTAGACAGTGATATCAACCGGGTACGAGATATTATCTTGCAATGGTATCAGCAGCGACTCGAAACCATTGAACCGGGTGTCAGCCAAAAAGATCCGAAAACCCGTTTGCAAGAGCTCTTGCAGGGAAAACGTAAACCGTTACCGTCTTATACGGTGATGAAAGTGAAGGGTGAAGCACACAACCAAGAGTTTACGGTAGAGTGCCAGATATCAGGACTGGAGCGTTCTGTGATTGGAAAAGGCAGTAGTCGTCGCAAGGCAGAGCAAGCGGCTGCAGAACTCGCACTACAGAAGTTGACATAATGACTGACACACAGCGCTGCGGCTTTATTGCCATTGTTGGCCGCCCGAACGTAGGAAAATCAACATTGCTGAACCGCTTGGTAGGGCAAAAGTTGTCGATTACCTCGCGTAAACCCCAAACCACGCGTCACCGAATCATGGGCGTGGATACCCGGGATAACTACCAGGCGGTGTATGTCGATACGCCTGGGCTACACATTGAAGAAAAGCGCGCCATTAACCGTCTTATGAATCGGGCTGCAAACAGCTCGTTAACCGACGTTGAATTAGTATTATTTCTCGTGGATGGTACACATTGGACCAATGACGATGAAATGGTGCTTAATAAGCTAGCGCGTTCAGAGTTGCCGACGGTTTTGTTGGTCAACAAAGTGGATAACGTTAAAGAGAAGACGGAGCTGTTTCCGCATCTACAAGCGTTGTCAGAGAAAATGCCGTTTGTCGACGTGATCCCGGTTTCAGCGAAAAACGGGACCAATATTGATGTGGTCGAGCAGCGTGTTCGTGATGCGTTGCCGGCGTCTGAATTCTACTTCCCTGAAGAATATGTTACCGACCGCTCTCAGCGTTTTATGGCCTCAGAAATTATCCGTGAAAAGCTGATGCGTTTTACCGGTGAAGAGCTGCCTTATTCAGTGACGGTTGAAATTGAACGTTTTGACTACAACCCTGAAACCGATGGCTTTCATATTAATGGTTTGATTTTAGTTGAGCGTACCGGCCAGAAGAAAATGGTCATTGGTAAAGGCGGCGAAAAGATCAAACGCATTGGCCGTGAGGCACGCTTAGACATGGAAGATCTCTTCGAACGTAAGGTCTATCTTGAGCTTTGGGTGAAAGTGAAATCCGGCTGGGCTGATGACGAACGCGCGTTGCGCAGTTTAGGCTATATCGACGATCTTTAATTGGCCCGAACATCGGGTCCATGCACTCAGGAGAGGGTGAGTGGACGGCTTTCAACGTGGTTTTGTGCTGCATTCGCGCCCCTATAGTGAATCGAGTCTGCTCTTAGATGTGTTCTCTGAGTTCGAGGGGCGTATCACGCTTCTCGCCAAGGGAGCACGTCGTCCCCGTTCGGCCATAAGAGGCGCACTGCAGCCTTTTACTCCCTTGCTGCTCAAGTGGGGGGGACGCGGTGAATTACGTACATTGCGCAGTGCTGAGGCCACAGGCCTCGCGCTGCCTTTATCAGGCAATGCTCTGTATTCCGGCTTTTACCTCAATGAGTTAGTTATGCGTGTGCTTGAGCCTCATACGCCTTACCCAGCGTTATTTTTCGATTATGTCACCGCCTTAACCCAGCTTGCCCGCTATCACAACCCAGAGCCTGCATTACGCTGCTTTGAGCTTGCGCTGTTAGAAGCACTAGGCTATGGCGTTGATTTTCTTCATTGTGCTGGTAGCGGCGACCCGATCAACGATACTATGACGTATCTATATCGTGAGCAGCAAGGCTTTGTCGCGTCGATCATGAAAAGCCAACATCGGCAATTTACTGGCGCTGATCTACGAGCGTTGGCGACACGACATTTTGAAACGGTGGCACAGCTGCGCGCCGCCAAGCGTTTTACACGTATGGCGCTCAAACCTTATCTTGGTCCTAAGCCGCTAAAAAGCAGAGAATTGTTTAGAAGGAAATAATCATGGATAAAATTTACCTCGGTGTGAACATTGATCACGTTGCGACGATACGTAATGCACGTGGTACCGCGTATCCGGATCCGGTTCATGCGGCGGAGTTAGCTGAGCGTGCTGGAGCGGCAGGGATCACCGTGCATCTTCGTGAAGATCGTCGCCATATCACTGATCGCGATGTCCGTTTACTCAAAGAAACGCTACAAACGCGTATGAATCTGGAAATGGCGGTGACCGATGAAATGGTTGAGATTGCGCTCGAGATTCAACCTGAATTTGTTTGTTTGGTCCCGGAAAAACGTGAAGAGCTCACCACCGAGGGGGGCTTGGATGTCGCAGGCCAGCTGGATAAAGTGAAAGCGGCAACCCAGCGTCTGAGCGAAGCTGGGATTAAGGTTTCCCTTTTTATTGATGCTGATCGCAATCAAATTGAAGCGGCTCATCAATGTGGTGCGCCCTTTATTGAGCTGCATACGGGCCACTACGCGGATGCAACCAATGACAACGATCGCCAATCGGAGCTTAAAAAGATCTCCGCAGCGGCAAGCTCTGCTGTCGACTTGGGGATCAAAGTGAATGCGGGTCATGGCCTGACGTATCATAACGTCACTCCCATCGCGGCGATGCCAGAAATGCATGAGCTGAATATTGGTCATGCAATCATAGGTCGTGCAATGTTTGATGGTTTGCAAAAAGCGGTGGCGGATATGAAAGCGATTATGGAAGCGGCGCGTCGCTAAATGGCCATTGTTGGAATTGGTACAGACATTGTTGAGATTGCGCGTATTGAAAAAGCGTTTGCACGCCAATCGCGCTTTGCCGATCGGATCCTAACCGATAGTGAGCGGGAGCATATGGCAACACATCATGCGCCTGCTCGCTACTTGGCCAAGCGCTTTGCTGCGAAAGAAGCCGCGGCAAAAGCGTTAGGAACCGGGATTGCCGATGGTGTCACGTTTCATGATTTTACCATTACGAATCAGACTTCCGGCCAGCCAGTCCTAAGCCTTTCTGGCCGTGCTGCCCAATTGGCACGCGAGCGTGGCGTTGCGCACTGTTGGCTGACCTTATCGGATGAAAAGGCCTACGCGATCGCGTATGTTATCTTAGAAACGGGTTAACAGCCCTGCGCGTTATCGAGATATTGCGGTGCCAGTTGCTCAATATGTGCAATCTCATCTTGAAGCTCTAACAGCTCAGGTTCGACAGCTGCGATATCTGCCCCGGCTTTTAATTGCGTTTCTAACTCGTGACACAGGCTTTTCAGTTGAGGCACACCGCTATAAGCACAGCTACCGTGGAGCTTGTGGATGGCTTGCCATAAGCTATCGGTCTCTGACTCTCCCGCCAACGCACTAGCGACCACCTTCTTCACTGACGTAAAAGAGGCGAGTAACATTTCTAGCATTTCTTTGGCGAGATCGGCCTTGCCTGCTGCTTGGTTGAGCGCCCGCTGCCAGTCCAGATGACGCGCACTGTGATCCTGGTTAGCCGAATAAGTGGGTAACGGCGCGGCTTGATGAGGTGCTACCGTGTCATCAAAATGCAGCCAACGGCTCAGGGTGCTTTCTAGCATGGCCTCTTCAATGGGTTTGGTGAGGTAATCGTCCATCCCGGCATCAATAAGGCGCTCACGCTCACCAGGCATCGCATGAGCGGTTACTGCTACAATCGGCGTTTGCTGGTTGAGTCCCGCTTTACGGATTTCTTGGCTAGCGGTGACACCGTCCATTTCAGGCATTTGAATATCCATCAAAATGATATCAAAGGCGTATTGGTGTGCCAGTGACAGGGCTTTGACGCCATCATCTGCGGTCACGACTTTCTCTACCCGCTCAGCCAACAAGGCTGTGATCAGTTTCAAGTTCGCGGGATTATCATCGACAGTCATCACGGTGTAGGGCGCCTTTTGCGTGGTGTTAGGTTGAGGTAGCGGCAAAGGCGCCGGCTCGGGTGAACCAAGCAGTGTTTCCAATAGTTTACGCTGCGGGATCGGCTTGGCGACACACGCTCGTACACCGGCTTTCAAAAGATGCTCGGATGCTTCGAGTTCGGTGGTGGGTAAGCAAACCACCACTGACTGCGCTTGCTGCTCACAGAGACTGACTGCATCTTGCATCTCACTGAGCGCAGGCATGCTCCCAGCATCAAAACAAAGGAGAGCAAAATGATACTGACGGTCAGTGAGCACATGGGTGCCGGACGCGGTATCAACGTTTAGGCCCACCTGGCTCAGTCGTTTGCGCAAAATCTCTCTGGTACGCGCATTGGGCTCCACAATCAGAATATCGCGCCCGACCAAAGGCTCGATGTCGAGTGGCTGCGATACCGGTAAATCAGTTTGTGTCAGCTGCAGCGTAAACCAGAATGATGAACCTTGGTGAAGGCGACTGGTAAAGCCAATATCGCCGCCCATTTGTTGGACTAATTTTTGCGTGATCACAAGCCCGAGCCCAGTACCGCCATAACGGCGCGAGATACTGGCGTCTGCCTGTCTAAACGCTTGGAAAAGCTGCGCTTGTTGACGTTCAGAGATCCCAATGCCGGTGTCTTTGACCATCAATTGCAGTTCGACGGTTTCATCGTGTAGCTGTTTAAGATCGACACTGACATCAATATTACCTCGCTCGGTAAATTTCGCCGCGTTGCCAATCAAATTGATTAAAACTTGTTGGATACGAAGCGGATCGCCAACCGCTCCCGCAGGAATCCGAGCATCGGTGCGCAGGGTTAGCTCTAGCCCTTTCTCATGCGCCATAGGGGCGAGTAGGCGCATCACTTCGTCGAGCATCTCTTGCACGTCGAACGGAATGTTTTCTAACAGCAACTTACCCGCTTCCAGCTTAGAGAAATCTAAGATGTCATTGATGATCGTCAGCAGGTTATTGGCGGATTTTTCAATGGTGAGAAGGTAATCTCGTTGACTACTACTGAGCTCGGTTTTTAGCATTTGTCGCGTAAAGCCAATCACCCCGTTGAGCGGTGTACGCAG
Organism: Salinivibrio costicola subsp. alcaliphilus; assembly: GCF_001996185.1. NCBI lineage: Bacteria > Pseudomonadati > Pseudomonadota > Gammaproteobacteria > Vibrionales > Vibrionaceae > Salinivibrio > Salinivibrio costicola. The sequence continues at coordinate 23,449 of NZ_MUFR01000012.1, read as the reverse complement.
CTCATGGGACATATTGGCGAGAAACTCGGATTTAACCCGTGCCGCTTCTTGCGCGTTTTTCTTGGCAATGTCTAACTCAACGTTTTGGATCTCGAGCTGCTCTAAGGTTTCGCGTAGATCACTGGTCGCCTGATCAATACTTTGTTGCATTTCCAAATGGTATTCGGACAATGAGATTGCCATTGCATTGATGCCATTTTTTAAGGTATCCAGCTCGCCGAGCAGCTCACCTTCAATCCGCACGTCAAGATGGCCTCGTCGAATTCTATCGACCAAGGTCACCATGTTGCCGATTGGATGAGTCACATCGGCAATCAAACGGTAAGCGAAAAAGCAGGAGAGAATCCCGCCCAGCGCGACCATAACCAGCGCTGTGATCATTTCCTGGTACTGTTTCAACCGTACTGAGCTAAGGTCCAACTCCATCGCGATATACCCCAAAGGGCGCTCGACATTGAGTCCGGGGGTAAAGCGTCCAATTTCTAAAATCGGTGCACGCAAAATCAAGGTATCTTGCTGTTGGCTAACCTGTAATTGTGTGGGAATAGGTTGGCCACTATCGACGGAGAGCATGGCTAAATTGCGGTGGTAATTCGAGGTTACAAACAGCTCGTTACGACGATCGAACACGGCAATACTTCGCACAAACTGAGAATGCTGGCGGTGAGCAAAGCCGATGAGCCGGCGCACGTTTTCACGACTGTCATTTTTCAATCCCACTTCGCTGGCAATGGCGAGCGGTTCTATAATCGCAGAACCGGTTACCGTGAGTTGCTGTTCAAGGTCTTGATAGCGGGTGCTGGTGAAAAATGCACTGAGTAATAGCCCAACAATGAGTGTCGGTGCAATAGTGAGTACAGAAACACGGGTGCGGAGGCCATATTTGGTCATGCTAGATAAACTATGGGAAAATAATCACGACAATTAGCGCCAGTGTACATGATTCAATCACAAAATAGTCAGCGAACTATCACAACTCCCACTGGCAGGATCTCTTGACTGGCTTGGCAACAAGCTTTAAACACTGGAATACGACATGGCGCGCTTTTTTAAGCCCGAAAAAAATAAAAAGGTTGAGCAAAAGCATCAGCTGATAACCATTAAACGCTTAGACCATCATGGCGATGGCGTTGGCTTTTTGGATAAAAAACCGGTGTTTGTCCCAGGTACCTTGCCGGAAGAGCAAGCCTTGGTACAGCTGACCGAACAAAAACGGCAATATGCGCGCGGCCAATTAATTAAACTCGATAGCCACGCCACACAACGTGTTGAGCCAGGGTGCCCGGTTTATCAGCAGTGCGGTGGTTGCAGCTTGCAGCATCTAAGCCATGAAGGGCAGGTTACGCATAAACAGCAAACGCTGAATGAGCTGATGCAAAAATTTGCTGGGGAAGAGGCAACACTGTCGGCACCTATTACAGATAGGCCATGGCAGTATCGGCGTCGTGCGCGCATCAGTCTTCAGGTTGATAAAAAGGGGGCATTGGCAATGGGGTTTCGTGCTCGCCAACGCAGTGCGATTATCAATGTTAGCCATTGTCCGGTCCTGAGTGAGCCATTGAATACCTTGCTTGCGCACTTGCGCCCGTGTTTGGATGGCCTGCGTGGTCGACGTATTTTGGGTCATCTTGATCTGATTGAGGCTGACAACACCACGGTAGTGTCGTTGCGTACCACCAAGGTATTGCACAGTGATGACCGTCAAGCATTGTGCCACTGGGCAGAAACTCAAGGCTGCACCTTTTATCTTCATCAAGGCGATGGCGCACCTGAACGTCTTATCGGCGCCGCGCCAGATTACCAAGTGGCGGGATGTCGCCTTGCGTTTCAACCGAATGACTTTATTCAGGTCAACCCGACGGTCAATCAGAACATGGTGTCACAGGCACTGGATTGGCTAGCGCTAGAGAAAGAAGATCGTGTCTTGGATCTCTTTTGTGGATTGGGTAACTTTAGTGTCCCCGCTGCCAAACTGGTTGGGCACGTTGTCGGGGTGGAAGGCGTGCAAGCCATGGTGAATCAGGCGGCAGATAATGCGAAGATAAATGGTTGTGATAACACCTGTTTTTATCAAGCTGATTTAAATAGCGACGCGTTAGAAGGAGAGTGGACCCATTTCGATTTTACCAAAATCTTACTCGATCCGGCACGCGCAGGGGCTGCGGGTGTTATAGACTTTGTGGCACAATCGAGGGCTTCACATATTGTTTATGTGTCCTGTAATCCTGCCACCCTGGCGCGCGATGCCCGCGTGCTGCTTGATAATGGTTATGCACTTGTCAAATTAGGGATGCTGGATATGTTTCCACAAACAGGACACATGGAATCGATGGCCTTGTTTAAGCCGGTGACGAACAAGCGGGCATAAGCGTTTAGTGGCTTGTCGTTATCGACATGCCTCTCTTGTCAGTAAGAGAGTTAAGGATAGGAACAGTTATGGTTGCGGTACGAGAAGCCCACCTACACGAAGATGAAACATTTGAGGTTAACACCTGGGTTAAGCGACTCGGGCAAGACGCATCGACGACACAAGCCTTGTTAGACGGCTACCAATATTGTCGAGCATTGAGTGACGATGAATCAGCACTCAGCCAGCCTTTGTGGCGAGGCCGAGAGATGATCGAAATCCTCGTGACATTAAGCATGGATGCCGACACCTTGCTGGCCGCGCTATTATTTCCGATGGTCGACGCCGAACTGGTCACCCTGGAGACACTGGCGGACGACTATTCGATGTCGATAGTCAACCTGATTCGCGGTGTGCAGCAGACCGCTGCGATTCGGCATTTAAATACCCAAGCCGACGATGAGGCCACGTCCTCGCAAGTTGATAATGTGCGCCGTATGTTGCTCTCTATGGTGGAAGACTTTCGTTGCGTGGTGATTAAACTCGCCGAGCGTATTTGCCATTTACGTGAAGTGAAAGATGCGCCAGAGTCTGTGCGTCAGCAAGCAGCGAAAGAGAGCGCTAACATTTATGCGCCTTTGGCTAACCGATTGGGAATTGGTCAGCTAAAGTGGGAGCTTGAAGATTACGCGTTCCGTTACCAACATGCGCAAACCTATAAACAAATCGCCAAGCAGCTGGCCGAGCGACGCATTGACCGTGAAAACTATATCAGTGCCTTTGTCGAAGGGCTCCAGCAGGAAATGGAAGCGTCGCATATTAATGCACAGGTATATGGACGCCCGAAGCATATTTATAGTATCTGGCGCAAAATGCAGAAGAAAAACCTGGAGTTTGATGAGTTGTTTGATGTGCGCGCTGTGCGCATCATTGCGGATCAACTTCAGGATTGTTACGCCGCATTAGGTGCCGTCCATACCCAGTTCCGTCATCTACCCAAAGAATTTGATGATTATGTCGCCAACCCCAAGCCGAACGGTTATCAGTCAATTCACACCGTGGTGCTGGGGCCGGAAGGCAAGCCCGTTGAGATTCAAATTCGCACCAAACAAATGCACGATGATGCAGAGCTAGGTGTAGCGGCCCATTGGAAATATAAAGAAGGCTCAGCCAGTGGCCGCAGTGGCTACGATGGAAAAATCACCTGGCTGCGTAAGCTATTGGCATGGCAAGAAGAAATGTCTGATTCGGGCGAAATGCTTGATGAGTTGCGTAGCCAAGTGTTCGACGATCGGGTATATGCGTTCACCCCGCGCGGCGATGTCGTCGACTTACCTATAGGGGCAACGCCACTTGATTTTGCCTACCACATCCATTCAGAAGTGGGTCATCGTTGCATTGGTGCCAAAGTAGAAGGGCGAATTGTTCCGTTCACCTATCACCTACAAATGGGCGATCAGGTTGAAATCATCACGCAAAAAGAGCCTAACCCGTCGCGAGATTGGCTCAATCCCAGCCATGGATTTGTTAACTCAAGTCGTGCGCGCGCCAAAATAAATGCTTGGTTCCGCAAGCAAGACAAAGACAAGAACATTGCTGCCGGTAAAGAAATCTTGGATACCGAGCTACAAAAAATTGGCGGCATCAGTAAAGATGCCAATTTGGCGCTAAAACGCTTTAACGTTAACACGCTGGACGAGCTTTATGCCGGCGTGGGCAGTGGTGATTTGCGCATTAATCAGGTAGTGAACCATATTAATGGCCTGATTAATAAACCGAGCCTGGAAGAAGAAGAGCAGCAGTTGTTAGAAAAACTGCAGCAAAGCGAACAAAAACCGAGCACCGGCAAAGCCCACCGCGATGCCGTGGTTGTCGAAGGTGTTGATAACCTGATGACGCATCTCGCGCGCTGCTGCCAGCCGTTGCCGGGTGATGACATTAAAGGATTTGTTACCCAAGGGCGTGGTATTTCGGTCCATCGTGCAGATTGCGAGCAGCTTAATGAGCTTAGCCATCATGCACCGGAGCGGATTATCGCCACGGTGTGGGGGAAAGGCCATATTGGTCAATACCATGTACGCATTCGCCTTTCGGCAAACGAACGAACCGGGCTGGTCAAAGATATCAATAACGTGTTAAGCAATGAGAAAGCACGGGTAGCCGGGATGCAAAGCCGGGTTGATTATAAAAAGCAAATGTCGATCATGGACTTTGATCTCGAAATCTCTGATTTAGATACCTTAAGCCGCGTTGTAAACCGGCTTGAACAAGTGAAAGACGTGGTCGAAGCGAAACGCCTCCGCTAATACATTCGCCCTGTTTCGACAGGGCGTTTTTTTCATGAAGGAACCTTCTTATGGCGTCAATTGACAACTTACTGACGATCATGGCGACCTTACGCGACCCTAATCATGGTTGTGACTGGGACAAGGCACAAACCTTTGCCTCTATCGTGCCTCATACCTTAGAAGAGGCGCACGAAGTGGCTGACGCCATCGAGCGTAAAAACTGGTCGGACCTAAAAGATGAGTTGGGCGACCTTCTTTTTCAAATTGTGTTCTACAGTCAATTAGGGCGCGAACAACATCGATTTGATTTTGACGATGTCGTCAGTGCAGTGTGCGATAAGCTCACGCGTCGTCACCCTCACGTATTCGGTCCTAAAGATGCGGACGGGAAGCCATTAAGCTCGCCTGATTGGGAAGATATTAAGGCGCAAGAGCGCGCAGAGAAAATGCCCTCAACCCAATCCTGCAGTCTATTAGATGGCGTGACTCAGGGGTTGCCCGCGTTAACTCGCGCCCACAAGCTACAAAAACGATGTGCAAGGGCAGGGTTTGATTGGCCAACCGTGGCGCCGGTTATCGAGAAAGTGCGAGAAGAGCTGGAAGAGGTCGAACATGAATTGGCACAGACACCGGTTGACGCAAGCCGTGTGGAAGACGAAGTTGGCGATCTTTTGTTTGCTGTCGTCAATGTCGCGCGCCACCTAGGCACGGATGCTGAGCAGGCGTTGCGCGCAGCCAATCAGAAATTTGAACGTCGCTTTCGTGGCGTTGAAAACCAATTACGTGATAATGGAAAAAATATTCAACAATGTCAGCTGGATGAACTAGAATCGGCGTGGCAAGCGGTTAAAAAAGACGAGTAAGGCAATATCCTGTAATTGGCATAATTGATTTGTGACAATTAAAAACACCAGGGTGTGTGGTAGCTTTCACATTGTGGGAGTCAGTGGGGTCTGGTATCATAATATCCCGTCCAGAACTTCATTTATTTCCTCTAAATCCAACTCTCAGGTTTAGCATGACGACGAACTACATTTTTGTTACGGGCGGTGTTGTATCCTCCCTCGGTAAGGGTATTGCTGCAGCCTCATTAGCAGCCATTCTTGAAGCGCGTGGCCTTAACGTCACCATCATGAAACTCGACCCTTATATTAACGTGGATCCAGGGACAATGAGCCCTACCCAGCACGGAGAAGTATTCGTCACGGAAGACGGCGCAGAGACCGACCTTGATCTCGGTCACTATGAGCGCTTCATTCGCACTAAAATGACCAAGCGTAATAACTTTACTTCTGGCCGTGTTTATGCGGATGTACTGCGCAAAGAGCGCCGTGGAGACTACCTGGGGGCGACCATTCAGGTGATCCCACATATTACCAACTCGATCAAAGATCGCATCGTCGCAGGCGGTGAAGGTCACGATATTGTGATCGTCGAGATCGGCGGAACGGTCGGTGATATTGAATCATTACCATTTTTGGAAGCGATTCGTCAGTTGACGGTAGACGTGGGCCGCGAACATGCCATGTTCATGCATCTGACATTAGTGCCTTACTTGGCTGCGGCAGGCGAAGTAAAAACCAAGCCGACCCAGCACTCAGTAAAAGAGCTTCTGTCGATTGGTATTCAGCCGGATGTGCTGGTATGCCGTAGTGAGCGTCCAATTCCTGCCAATGAACGCGCTAAGATTGCGCTGTTCTGTAATGTGGCGGAAAAAGCGGTGATCACCATGAAAGACGTCGACTCTATTTACAAGATCCCATCGTTGATCCGTTCGCAAGGGTTGGACGATTTGGTGTGCAAGCGCTTTGGCATTGAAGCCGTAGAAGCTGACTTGTCTGAATGGGAGCAAGTGAGCTACGAAGAAGCCAACCCAATGGGTGAAGTCACCATTGGTATGGTCGGTAAGTACATTGAATTGCCGGATGCGTACAAGTCCGTCAATGAAGCGTTAAAACATGGTGGGTTGAAAAATCGCCTGACCGTCAACATCAAGTACGTGGATTCACAAGATCTTGAAACCCGCGGCAGTGAAATGCTGAAGGACTTGGACGCGATTCTCGTCCCTGGTGGATTTGGTGACCGCGGCATTGAAGGTAAGATCCTTGCGGCACAATATGCACGTGAAAACAATGTGCCGTATCTGGGTATTTGTCTTGGTATGCAGGTGGCGTTGATTGAATACGCACGTAATGTCGCCGGCATGGAAGGCGCTAACTCGACTGAGTTTAGCCAAGAAAGCCCTTATCCTGTCGTTGGCCTGATCACTGAGTGGGTCGATGAAGAAGGCAAAGTGGAAGAGCGTAGCGAGACGTCAGATCTTGGTGGCACCATGCGCCTAGGCGCGCAGCTTTGCCACTTAGCTGAAGGTTCGAAAGCGCATCAGCTCTACGGCAATACCCAAATCCATGAGCGCCATCGCCACCGTTATGAAGTGAATAATCTGCTACGTCCTAAGCTAGAAAAAGCAGGATTGTCAGTTTCTGGTCTGTCTGCCGATAAAAAGCTGGTAGAGATCATTGAAAACCCAGCACATCCTTGGTTCGTGGCGTGCCAGTTCCACCCGGAATTCACTTCAACGCCGCGTGATGGCCATCCACTGTTTGCTGGATTTGTTGCTGCGGCAGGCAAAAAACAGCGTGGTGAGCTATAAACGACATTCGAGCGGTAGCCCAGAAGGCGGCCGCTCTTTATTTTTAAAAACAATGACAGACGAGAGGAATCACAATGTCTAAGATCGTTAAAGTTCTAGGTCGTGAAATTATTGATTCACGCGGTAACCCTACCGTTGAAGCGGAAGTTCACCTAGAAGGTGGTTTCGTTGGTATGGCAGCAGCTCCTTCTGGTGCATCTACGGGTTCTCGCGAAGCACTAGAACTGCGTGACGGTGATAAGTCACGTTTCATGGGTAAAGGCGTACTGAAAGCGATTGAAGCTGTGAATGGCCCAATCGCAGAAGCATTGCTGGGTAAAGACGCTAAAGCGCAAGCAGATATCGACCAAGTGATGATCGATCTCGACGGTACCGAGAACAAATCTCAGTTCGGTGCTAACGCTATCCTCGCGGTTTCCTTGGCGAACGCCAAAGCGGCGGCAGCGGCAAAAGGCATGCCTTTGTTCGAGCATATCGCTGAGCTAAACGGTACTGCGGGTCAGTTCTCTATGCCTCTGCCAATGATGAATATCCTGAATGGTGGTGAGCACGCGGATAACAACGTTGATATCCAAGAGTTCATGATCCAGCCAGTCGGTGCTAAGACGCTAAAAGAAGCGCTGCGCATCGGTGCAGAAGTATTCCACAACCTTGCCAAAGTACTGAAAGCCAAAGGCCTAAGCACTGCTGTTGGTGACGAAGGTGGTTTTGCGCCTAACCTAGAGTCAAACGCAGCAGCACTCGCTGCGATTAAAGAAGCGGTTGAGCAAGCAGGCTACGAGCTGGGTAAAGACATTACTTTAGCAATGGACTGTGCAGCGTCTGAGTTCTATGACAAAGAGCAAGGCATCTACAACATGAAAGGTGAAGGTAAAACCTTCTCTTCAGAAGAGTTTAACCACTATCTTGCTAAGCTGGCTGAAGAGTACCCAATCGTGTCTATCGAAGACGGCCTCGACGAGTCTGATTGGGACGGCTTTAAGCACCAAACCGAACTGCTGGGTGACAAGCTTCAGCTGGTTGGTGATGACCTGTTCGTGACTAACACTAAGATCCTGAAAGAAGGCATCGACAAAGGTGTGGCGAACTCTATCTTGATCAAATTCAACCAGATCGGTTCGTTGACTGAGACGCTGGCTGCAATCAAGATGGCGAAAGACGCTGGTTACACGGCGGTTATCTCTCACCGTTCAGGCGAAACTGAAGACGCAACCATCGCTGACTTAGCGGTGGGTACTGCAGCAGGCCAAATCAAAACCGGTTCGATGAGCCGTTCAGATCGCGTTGCTAAGTACAACCAGCTTATCCGCATCGAAGATGCACTGGGTGAAAAAGCACCGTTTAACGGTCTAAAAGAAGTGAAAGGCCAATAATCGGCACTTAGACACTTTTATTAGAAAAGCCGCGCCGTTTAACGGCGCGGCTTTTTTTCGTTTAGGAAAACCATGACACCAGCGACCTGATCCGCTAGCCTATGCGACTAGAATTCTATTGTGCAAATACGTCGAGCCGATATAGGAAGGAGTACAGGTATGAGGCTGCTATCGGTTGCGCTGTTTCTCACGCTTGTTTGGCTACAATACGATTTATGGTTAGGCAAAAATGGCGTGACAGATTACTGGCAAATTGAAGCCAATGTCGCCGTGCAGCAACAGGCCAATCAAAAACTCGTGACGCGTAATCAACAAATGTACGCGGAGATTGCGGATTTAAAACGCGGTCAAGAAGCGATTGAAGAGCGCGCACGTAACGAGCTTGGCATGATCAAACCCGACGAAACATTTTTCCGATTGGTCGATACAAGACAATAACCGATTACCGCCTGTAGGCGGTACTAACAAAGAAGATAACTTGTGGTCGAACAAACCTCTTTGCAGCCTGGCGCTTTGCGGTCGGGTATCAGTGCCGTGGTCCCTGCCGCCGGGGTAGGACGCCGAATGCAGGCTCACTGTCCTAAACAATACCTTACTTTAGCAGGCAAAACGCTGCTTCAACATACCGTTGAGCGCTTGCTGGCACACCCTACGATTAGTTCGGTGGTGATTGCGATTAGCGCTAACGACGGTTACTTTGCGCAAACTGGCCTTGGTGAGCATGCCGATGTGCAGGTTGTGACCGGGGGGCTAACTCGCGCAACCTCTGTACAAGCTGGATTAGCAGCGGTGACAACTCAATGGGTCATGGTGCATGATGCGGCACGACCGTGTGTGACGCATGCAGACATTGATGCGCTGATCGCGCACGCGCAATCTCATCAAGACGGAGCCTTATTGGCGGCGCCAGTGAGAGACACGATGAAGCGCGCGAATGACGATGGACAAGTGGCACATACGGTTGAGCGCGAAGCGCTTTGGCATGCCCTGACGCCACAAATGTTTTTAACTCAAACACTAAAACGCGCACTGGAAATAGCCGGTGATCAGGTCACCGATGAAGCTTCCGCGATTGAAGCGATCGGCGGACATCCGATTTTGGTGCCTGCGAGTGCTAGCAATATTAAGGTCACCCATCCAGAGGATCAGTGGCTTGCAGCGTTTTACCTTTCACAACAAGAAGGCCAAGCATGATGCGAATTGGACACGGCTTTGACGTGCATAAATTTGGGGGCGATGGCCCGGTTATTATCGGTGGGGTGGCAGTGCCTTATGAGCAAGGACTGATCGCGCATTCAGACGGTGATGTTGCCCTCCATGCGTTGTGTGATGCTTTACTGGGCGCGATTGCCGCCGGCGATATTGGCCAGCATTATCCAGATACCTGTGAAGAATGGGCTGGGGCCGATAGCCGGATGTTACTGCGAGACGTTTACACCAAAGTACGAGCGAAAGGCTATCAGCTCGGGAATGCGGATATCACCATTATTGCCCAAGCACCTAAAATGGGCCCGCATATTCAAGCGATGCGCGCGGCGATCGCAAAAGACTTGTGCGTGGAAATGGGCGCGGTCAACGTCAAAGCGACGACGTCAGAGCGTCTTGGTTTTACTGGCCGTAAAGAAGGCATCGCGTGCGAAGCCGTTGTCTTATTGAATAAAGAGGCTCTATGACAGACTTACTGGCACCTTTAGCGTACTCACATGGTCAGCCGACACAGTCCGGGACCTTAAAAGCCTCTCCAGACGATTTTATTGTCTCAGAATCCCTCGGTTTTACGCCATCTGGTCAAGGCGAGCACTTTTTAGTCCGAATTAAAAAGCGGGGTGAAAACACGCAATACGTAGCTAACGAACTGGCAAAAGCCTGTGGTGTTACCTCGCGCCAAGTCAGCTGGGCCGGTTTAAAAGATCGCCATGCGGTAACAGAGCAATGGTTCAGCGTTCACCTGCCAGGAAAAGATGATCCGGATTTAGCGGCGTTTGTCGAGACCCATCCGGGTGTTGTCAGTATCGAGGGCACCGCACGGCATCAACATAAACTACGTCCGGGTGATTTGATTGGTAATCAGTTTACGCTCTGTATTCGTCAGCTTACCGATCCGCAAGCATTGCTCCCTCGTCTTGAAGCCATTGCTAAAGAGGGCGTCCCTAATTATTTTGGCGCTCAGCGATTTGGTCGCGAGGGCAACAATGTGGCGATAGCTCGTGCTTGGGGGCGTGGAGAGCGCAAAGTCCGGGATAAGAGTAAACGTAGTTTTTATCTCTCAGCTGCGCGTGCGTTGTTGTTTAATCAAGTGGTTTCTGCGCGATTAAAGGCTGGCTTGTTTGACCAGACACTGGCTGGTGATTTATGTATGGACGAGCAAAAACAAACGTATACGGTCGAGGCCGGTCTTCAAAAGCCAACCATTACTGCACCGATGACGGGTGATAATGCTTTACCGACCACCGCTGACGCCGAGCAGTTTGAGTTAAATGTGGTAGAACAAGAGCCAGATTTATTGGCGGTGATTCGCGATAATCGCATGCGTCATGACCGTCGCCTAATACGTTTACTGCCTCAGGCCATGACGTGGTCGCACGATACTGATACCTTGACCGTCAGTTTCTTTTTACCTGCGGGGGCATTTGCGACAGCAGTGATGAGAGAAGTTGTGATTGCAAATGAACAAGGAGAGCGTGATGCGCATATTGATTAGTAACGATGACGGCTACCATGCGCAAGGGATCCAAACATTGACCGAGGTGTTATCGAGTATTGCTGATGTCGTAGTCGCCGCGCCGGATCGTAACTGCTCAGGGGCCTCCAACTCGTTAACGTTGGAAAATCCATTACGGGTACGTGAACTGGGTCCCCAACGTTATGCGGTTCAAGGCACCCCGACGGATTCGGTCCATTTAGCCCTGCGGGAGCTGTTGCCGTGGGAGCCCGATTTTGTGATTACAGGGATCAATCATGGGGCGAATTTGGGTGATGACGTACTGTACTCGGGGACGGTCGCTGCGGCAACAGAAGGATTTTTCCTCGGCGCGCCAGCAATCGCAGTCTCACTTTGTGGTCATCAACACTTTGACACTGCGGCACATGTGGTGAAACAGTTTTTAGCGAAAAACCAGCGTCATGAGGCGCCGAACCATCGTTTGATCAATATTAATGTGCCGGATGTGCCTCTTGACCGTCTTGCGGGTTGGAAAGTGACCCGTCTTGGCGCCCGCCACCACGCAGAAGATGTGATAAAACAAGGCGATCCGCGAGGTAAACCGATATACTGGATTGGCGCGCCGGGTAAAACACAAGACGCAGGACCAGGAACCGACTTCCACGCGATTTCTGAGCAGTTTGTCTCTATCACACCACTGCAAGTGGATTTAACCGCTCATGATACGCTAGGTGTGTTTTCGCAATGGCTGACTGAGTAGTCCCCTCGCGTGCCATACTGGGCTAGCCGCAATGAGGCGGCAGCCTTATTTATCGATTCAAACTCAGTGATAAAGGAAGCAGACGTTGAGTCAAGCGCAATCACTTATTCAATTTTTGCAACAACAAGGTGTGACAAACACTGACGTTTTAGATGCCATGCAAGCCGTGCCCAGACATTTATTTGTCTCTGAAGCCATGACCCACCAGGCCTACGGAAACAATGCGTTACCGATTGGTTGGGGACAAACCATTTCACAACCTTATATTGTGGCTAAGATGACATCGCTACTCAATTTGCAACGAGATAGTCGCATTTTGGAAATTGGCACTGGGTCCGGTTATCAAACCGCCATCCTCGCGAACTTGGTCGATCATGTTTATTCTGTCGAACGGATTAAACAATTACAAATGCTGGCCAAACGGCGCCTTAAACAGCTGGATATTTATAACGTTTCCACCAAGCATGGAGATGGTTGGCAAGGTTGGCCGAGTAAAGGACCGTATGATGCTATTATGGTCACCGCGGCAGCCGCCAACATTCCGGAGGCTTTGTGTGAACAACTTAATGATGGCGGTGTGATGTTGATTCCCATTGGTGATGCTGAGCAAACGCTGATGAAAGTCACGCGTGACGGAACGAGATTCGACACCGAGATGGTTGAATCGGTTAAATTTGTTCCCCTTGTTGCGGGCGAACTGGCATAAACTGCCTGAGCGATGGAGCTGTGTTTTAAAATAGATGAAAATCGCGCTTTTTCTGTCACTATTAGTTTTTTTATCTGGTTGTTCCTGGCGAGGACCGGCACCGGTATCCAGTGTGACGCCCGATTACACCAGTGTGGATAGAGGCAGCTACCGCGGTAGCTATTATGAAGTGAAAAAAGGCGACACGCTTTACTACATCGCTTACATCACGGATCGCGATATTGACGATATCATCGAGCATAATAATTTACAGCCTCCTTACACCATTTATCCCGGGCAGACACTGGCATTGTGGAAGCCCGCTTATCAGCGTCCCGATGTGGCTAAATCGCCCACTAGGGACCAATCTTCCTCATCTTCTTCTGCTGCCGAGGTCGTCGCCAATGGCGCTTCTGTGGCCGCTGCCACAAAAGCCACTGCAAGTGCTGCGTCGGTAGCAGCATCTTCTAGAAAAGGCGCCGATCCTGGCAAATTCGAGGGGAAAAAGAAGTCAAAAACCGCGACTCAACGCACAAAAGACGTTGAATCGGACCCTTCAGCGGGGTACAGTCAAGTAAAAGAAAAAAGTAAAAAAGTTGTTAATAAGCGGACCGCTAGCGTATCTAACCAACAGATTACCTGGCAATGGCCAGCAAAAGGCCGAATGGTGTCCCGATTTTCTAGTACAGAGCGAGGCAATAAGGGCATAGATATTGCTGGGCAACGAGGACAACGTATTCAGGCAGCGGCAGATGGAAAAGTCGTTTACGCCGGAAGCGCGCTTCGAGGTTACGGTAAATTAATAATAGTGAAACACAATGATGATTATCTGAGTGCGTACGCGCACAACGATTCGTTTTATGTTTCAGAAGGCCAAGCTGTCACGAAGGGGCAAAAAATAGCTTCAATGGGCAGTTCTGGTGCAAACAGTGTTCGGTTGCATTTTGAAATTCGCTACAAAGGAAAATCGGTCAATCCGTTGCATTATCTGCCAAAGCGTTAGCACAGGGGCAAAACCAAAGTGATAACGCTGCAGCCACCGATGTGACGGGGCCGGTTAAAGCAGAAACACATTCTGCTTTGCTGCTACGTCATAAGGGAGGCGCTATGAGCCAAACAAATACCGCAAAAAAACTGGACGGCTTGAATCAAGACGTGGAATTGGACACCGTTGAGGCGCAAGCCACAGAGGTGGCCGAAGAAGTCGAAGAGGCTGTTCAGCAACAAGCAGCCACGTCCAAAGCCTCTGATGCCACCCAACTTTACCTAAGTGAAATCGGCTTCTCACCACTTCTTACCGCCGAAGAAGAGGTGCTTTATGCACGTCGAGCGCTACGGGGTGATGAGGTTGCGCGTAAACGTATGATTGAGAGTAACCTGCGATTGGTGGTTAAAATTTCGCGTCGTTACTCGAATCGGGGGCTAGCGTTATTGGATCTGGTTGAAGAAGGGAACCTTGGCCTGATCCGTGCCGTAGAAAAGTTTGACCCAGAGCGCGGCTTCCGTTTTTCAACCTATGCAACCTGGTGGATTCGCTAAACCATTGAGCGTGCCATTATGAACCAGACGCGTACTATTCGTCTGCCTATTCATGTCGTCAAAGAGTTGAATGTGTATCTGCGTACTGCCCGTGAATTAGCGCAAAAGCTAGATCATGAGCCGACAGCGGAAGATATTGCCGCGCAGCTTGATAAGCCGGTTGAAGATGTAAATCGTATGCTCCGCCTCAATGAACGTATTGGCTCTGTGGATAATCCGATTGGTGGTGACTCAGAAAAAGCGCTGTTGGATATCATCCCTGACGAAAAGCAGGATGGCCCTGAATACACCACGCAAGACGATGATATGAAGAAATCGATTGTGCAATGGCTACAGGAGCTGAATCCGAAGCAACGCGAAGTGTTGTCGCGCCGGTTTGGTCTTCTGGGACATGAAGCCTCTACGCTGGAAGATGTTGGGCGTGAAATTGGCCTAACCCGTGAGCGGGTTCGTCAAATTCAAGTGGAAGGCCTACGTCGTTTACGCGACATGCTGACCCATCAAGGGCTAAGTATTGAATCGCTCTTTAATGTCGAACAATAGACAATACTACCCAAATCATAGAGCAACATTAAAACGGGACAGCAAAGGCTGTCCCGTTTTTTGTTGTGCGGTCATCGATGCTTTGGTGATGATTAACGCGCGATAATCAATGCGAATGGCTTCACCTGGCGTGATTAACGTGATTGCTGCAATGCTTTAAGGGCATAAAGCGCATCTAAGGCCTGACGCGGGGTCATTTCATCTGGATTGAGTGCATCAATTGCATGATCTAATTCACTGGGCTCGGGGAGCAAAGGCAATTGCGTCGGTGTTATTTTACCGACCGACTGTTCGGTATTTGCCGTGTGCTGGCCGCTTTGCTCGAGTTGGGCCAACTTATGTTTGGCGCGGCGAATGACGGGTTTGGGAACCCCGGCCAGGCTTGCGACTGCTAAACCATAAGATTTACTGGCTGCTCCCTCTTGTACCGCGTGCATAAAGGCGATTTCATCGCCATGCTCCATCGCATCTAGATGAACGTTGACCAAGCCTTCCATTTGTCCTGGCAGTTCGGTGAGCTCAAAGTAATGTGTGGCAAATAGGGTCATGGCATGGATTTTTTCTGCCAGCCACTCGGCACTGGCCCATGCTAAGGACAAGCCATCATAAGTACTGGTGCCGCGTCCAATTTCATCCATTAACACCAAGCTGTTGGCCGTGGCATTGTGAAGAATGTTCGCGGTTTCTGTCATCTCTACCATAAATGTCGAACGCCCTGAGGCAAGGTCATCGGACGCGCCAATACGGGTAAAGATACGATCAATAGGTCCAATGGTGGCGTGCTCGGCGGGCACATAGGCACCGATATGACTTAGCAAGGTGATCAAGGCTGTTTGACGCATATAGGTAGATTTACCCCCCATATTCGGACCGGTAATGATCAGCATGCGGCGTTCAGGATTTAATGTGATCGGGTTGGGGATAAATGGATCCGTCATGACCTGCTCAACCACCGGGTGTCGACCCGCTTCGATATCGATCCCCGGTTGTTCGGTCAATGTTGGGCGATGATAGTTGAGGCTATCAGCACGCTCCGCGAGGTTACACAATACATCTAACGCGGATAACGCCTCTGACGCTTGCTGTAATCGCGCCAAATGTGGCAGTAACTGATCAAACAATTCGTCCCATAAGCGTTTTTCGAGCGCCAACGCATTAGACCGAGAGCTTAATACTTTGTCTTCATGCTCTTTTAATTCTGGGATGATGTAGCGCTCGGCATTTTTAAGCGTTTGACGGCGAATATAGTGCGCAGGTACCCGATCACTTTGCGCGCGGCTGATTTGAATATAAAAACCATGCACCTGGTTATAACCCACTTTCAGCGTGTCGATGCCATGTTGCTCGCGCTCGCGGTTTTCTAGTTCTTCTAAGTAACGTGATGCGCCTTCGGACAAGTCGCGCCACTCATCCAGTTCCGCGTTGTACCCTGGCGCAATCACGCCGCCATCACGGATCACTACCGGTGGATTGTCGACGACGGCCCGCGTGAGTAGATCGTGTAACTCCGGCATCGGAGTGGTGGCTTTTTGGTGATCGGAGAAGGCACTGTGGTCAAGCTCGGTGAGCAATGTTTGCACCTCAGGTAGCTGCGCCAATGCAGTACGTAGCTTTGCCATATCACGCGGGCGCGCTGAACGCATGGCCAAGCGAGCAAGGACACGTTCAATGTCTCCCACCGGCTTGAGGGCGTCGCTAAGATCCGTGTACAAGCTATTGTCTAGCAGGGTGCCAATGGCATCTAAGCGCTGATTGAGCACTTGGCGATCGCGCAAGGGTTGATGTAACCAGCGTTTGAGTAAACGGCTGCCCATCGGTGTCGTGGTTTGGTCTAGCACCTCGGCCAGCGTGTTATCGGTGCCACCGGCGAGATTTTGGGTGATTTCTAAATTACGTCGTGTTGCAGCATCAAGCACGACAGAGCTATCTTGCTGATCTTTAACAATGGCACGAATGTGAGGCAGTGCCGTACGCTGCGTTTCTTTAGCATATTGTAAAACACAGCCTGCCGCGCTTAGCCCAAGAGAGCAGTCCTCGACGCCAAAGCCAACTAAATCGCGCGTACCAAACTGGCCGGTCAATTGGCTGCGTGCCGTGTCTAAATCAAACTCCCATATTGGACGGCGTCTTGCACCGCGGCTCACCGATAAGAGATCGGGGTAGGGGAAGTCCTCTGGATACAAGAGTTCGACAGGCTGAGTACGCTGCAATTCCGCCTGCATCTGCTCATAGGTTGTCGGCTCAGTCAGAACGAATCGCCCAGAGGTGATATCTAAAGTTGCAAAGCCAAACTGGTCGTTATCGCACGTCAATGCGGCCACTAGGTTGTCGACGCGTTCACTCAGCAATGCCTCATCAGAGACGGTACCCGGTGTCACGATGCGTACCACCTGGCGCTCAACCGGGCCTTTACTGGTGGCAGGATCACCAATTTGCTCGCAAATGGCAACGGGTTCACCCAATTGCACCAACTTGGCTAAATAGCCTTCCACGGCATGATAGGGCACGCCTGCCATGGGGATCGGTTCACCGCCTGAACTGCCGCGTTTGGTCAATGAAATATCTAATAATTGAGAGGCGCGTTTGGCATCGTCGTAAAAGAGTTCGTAAAAATCTCCCATACGATAAAAGAGCAGCTCTTCAGGATGCTGCGCTTTAAGTTTGAGATACTGTTGCATCATGGGAGTGTGCTTTTCGAGCGCTTGTACTGTCACGACTAGACCTGCAAAATGGAACGTTAAGGGCGTTAGAATACGTGATCGGACCGCAAGGGGTAAAGTTGTGGTGCAGGTTTCTCAACCCAATAAAAAGGAGTGCGCAGTGGACCCTTTATTCTCATTGGCAAAGCGTTTGGGTGATGCCCTATTGGATACAGAATTAACCGTGACTACCGCGGAGTCATGCACCGGCGGCGGTATTGCCTATTGCCTGACCGATGTGCCAGGCAGCTCGCAGTGGTTTCAGCAGGCATGGGTTACCTATAGCAACACCGCAAAGCAAGCATTAGTTCATGTCCCCACGGATTTACTGGCCCAGTATGGCGCAGTGAGCGAGCCTGTGGTCAGCGCGATGGCGGAAGGTGCATTGGCCGAGGCTAACGCAGGATTAGCGATTGCGGTCAGTGGTGTTGCAGGACCGAGTGGTGGTAGCGATGATAAACCGATCGGTACTGTTTGGTTTGCTTGGGCGTGGCACAATGGTGAAACGGATAGTGAAGTATGTCATTTTGATGGTGATCGGCGCGCCGTGCGTGAACAAACCATTGAACATGCACTCTCATTTGCGCTACAGCGATTGTCGCCATAATCGGAGGCGTGTCGCATCCGATAGATTTTTTCTAAACAGGGCTAGACACTGTATAAATGGACAGTATACTTAGCCCCATTAATGATAGCTTTTATCTCATAGAGATAGCGTTTTATTTCCTGGAGACCGAAATGGACGATAACAAAGAAAAGGCGCTCGCAGCCGCACTCGGGCAAATCGAAAAGCAATTTGGCAAAGGCTCAATCATGCGTCTGGGTGATGACCGTACCATGGACATCGAAACCGTATCGACCGGCTCTTTGTCTCTGGATATTGCGCTAGGTGCAGGTGGCCTACCATTTGGTCGTATCATCGAGATCTATGGACCTGAATCATCAGGTAAAACGACATTGACCCTAGAAGCCATCGCTGAAGCACAAAAAAAGGGCAAGACTTGTGCGTTTATTGACGCGGAACACGCACTCGACCCAATCTATGCGCGCAAGCTGGGTGTCGATATTGATAACCTGTTGGTGTCTCAGCCCGATACTGGCGAACAAGCTTTGGAAATTGCTGATGCGCTGACGCGTTCCGGGGCCGTTGATATGATTGTTATCGACTCGGTCGCAGCCTTGACGCCAAAAGCTGAGATTGAGGGCGAAATGGGCGACTCCCACATGGGTCTGCAAGCACGTATGCTGTCACAAGCGATGCGTAAGCTGACCGCCAACATCAAAAACAGCAATACCATGATGGTCTTTATCAACCAAATTCGGATGAAGATTGGTGTGATGTTTGGTAACCCAGAAACGACCACAGGCGGTAATGCATTGAAGTTCTATGCATCGGTCCGTTTAGATATTCGCCGCATTGGTGCGATTAAAGAAGGCGATGAAGTGGTGGGTAACGAAACCCGCGTCAAAGTGGTAAAAAACAAAGTCGCCGCACCGTTTAAACAAGCAGAGTTCCAAATTCTTTATGGTCAGGGTATTAACTTGCAGGGCGAGCTGGTGGATCTGGGTGTGAAACATAAGCTGGTGGAAAAAGCCGGTGCCTGGTACAGCTATAAAGGTGACAAAATTGGCCAAGGTAAAGCCAATGCATGTAAATACCTGAAAGAAAACCCCCATATTGCTGAAGAAATTGACACCACCTTGCGAGAGATGTTGCTGCAGCCAGGCCTGAACAACGAAGCTGTAGACGCCAACGTTGAGGCAGATACTGAGGACGAGAAGCTGTAATGGCGGCATCGTGCCAAGAAATAGCGGTGGGCCTGTTGGCTCGCCGCGATCACTCTGTCCACGAGCTAGCACAAAAATTGTCTCAACGCGGATTTGATGACGACGCAATTACCCTCACTATTAATGACTGCTTAGAACGAGGCTGGTTAGATGACGCGCGCTTTGCTACCAGCCTGTTGCGTCAGGGAATAAACAAACATCATGGCTGGTTGCGTATCTGCCAAGATGCGAAACGTAAAGGCGTTGATATTGAGCTACTCGCCCGCGCAGAGCAAGACGCTGAAGTGGATTGGTACCTAGTCGCCAAAGAAACAGCGATACGTAAGTATGCTGACCTAGATGGCCGTCTTCCTCCTGTTGAACACAAGGTGAAAGCGAAACGCATGCGTTTTTTACAATCGCGCGGTTTTAACTTTGATCAAATCCAATACGCGCTGAATGACGACGATATCGACCCGCATTTCTAAACCAATCCTACTCTGTCTCTTTTCCCCACGCGATCGGTTGTTTACAATGGCGTAAACAATACGATGCTCCCATCGCGTCATTACCATAACCGGTTGCTAACGCAATATTCGATTATCAGGATTAGCCAATGTATATGAGCACTGATGAGATCCGTACAGCGTTTCTCAAGTTCTTTGAAAGCAAAGGGCACCAGATTGTGCCTAGCTCATCGCTCGTCCCTGCCGACGACCCAACACTGTTGTTCACTAATGCAGGCATGAACCAATTTAAGGACACCTTTTTAGGGGCCGAGAAGCGAGACTACACACGTGCGACCTCAGCACAACGTTGTGTGCGCGCCGGCGGTAAACATAACGACCTTGAAAATGTAGGCTTTACCGCTCGTCATCACACCTTTTTTGAAATGCTCGGTAACTTTAGTTTTGGTGACTACTTCAAAAAAGACGCGATTGCTTATGCGTGGGCGTTTTTGACCGAGACGATCGGTTTGCCAAAAGAAAAACTGTTGGTGACCATTTACCACACTGATGACGAAGCGTTTGATCTTTGGCATAACACCATCGGTGTACCGGCGGATCGCATTGTGCGTATCGGCGATAAAGAAGGCGGAAAGCCGTATGAGTCAGACAACTTCTGGCAAATGGGGGATACCGGACCTTGTGGGCCTTGCAGTGAAATTTTCTACGACCACGGTGAGCATATCTGGGGAGGACCTCCAGGTACGCCTGAAGAAGACGGTGATCGCTTCATTGAGATCTGGAACATCGTTTTCATGCAGTTCAATCGACAAGCTGATGGCACCATGGAGAACCTCCCTAAACCGTCAGTTGATACGGGAATGGGGATTGAGCGTATCGCCGCGATTAAGCAAGGCGTGCACTCCAACTATGAAATTGATGTTTTCCAGCAATTAATTAAGCAAGTGGCTGACATCATCGGAGTTGAAGACCTGACCAATCAGTCTTTGCGTGTGGTCGCTGATCATATCCGATCTTGTGCGTATTTGATTGTCGATGGTGTGATGCCTTCTAACGAAGGGCGCGGCTACGTGTTACGTCGAATTATTCGTCGTGCGGTGCGTCATGGTAATAAGTTAGGCAGCAAAGACACCTTCTTCTACAAGTTGGTGGGGCCGTTGGCCACCATCATGGGCACGGCCGGCGAAGATCTGCGTGCGCAGCAAACCATGGTTGAAAAAGTCCTAAAAATTGAAGAAGACAACTTTAGTCGTACTCTTGAACGCGGCATGTTAATGCTAGAAGAAGCGTTAGATAAAGTGGATGGCGATGAGTTGGATGGCGAGACCGTCTTCAAGCTTTACGATACCTACGGCTTTCCAGCGGACTTAACCAACGATGTCGCGCGTGAGCGCGGTTACCGCATTGATGAAGCCGGTTTTGAAGCGGCGATGGACGCTCAGCGTCAACGCGCGCGTGAAGCCGGTCAATTTGGCACCGATTATAACCAAACGATTAAAGTCGACCACGGCTCTGATTTCTGCGGTTACACAGGCACAGAGGCGAAAGGTCAGATCACTGAGATTTTCGTGGAGGGTGAATCGGTCGACCATCTGGCATCGGGCGATCACGCGGTGGTTATCCTCGACCACACCCCTTTCTATGCCGAAGCCGGTGGTCAGTGTGGTGATACAGGCATCATTGATACCGACCAAGGGCGTTTCACGGTAACGGATACCCAGAAGATCGGGCAGGCGATTGCTCATTATGGTGCTTTATCCGACGGACAGCTAAGTGTTGGCGCGCAGGTAACCGCGCAAGTCGATGCCAAGCGTCGTCATGCGGTGGCCATGAACCACTCAGCCACGCACCTGTTACATGCAGCGCTCCGTGAGGTGCTCGGCGATCACATTGCGCAAAAAGGGTCCTTGGTGCGCGCTGATGGTTTGCGCTTTGATTTTTCTCACTTAGAGCCTGTGACTGCCGATGAGCTAAAAGCGGTAGAGCGTATCGTTAATGAGCAAATTCGCGCTAATAATGCAGTACAAACGGAAGTCATGGATATCGACGCTGCGAAACAAAAAGGCGCGATGGCATTGTTTGGTGAGAAATACGACGACGAAGTGCGCGTATTGAGTATGGGCGACTTCTCCATCGAGCTTTGCGGTGGCACGCATGCCAATCGTACCGGCGACATTGGTATGTTCAAAATCGTTTCAGAGGCAGGTATTGCAGCTGGAGTTCGTCGTATCGAGGCCATTACAGGTCAAGCGGCGATAGATAATGTGTACCAAACCCAAGCCGACTACGAGGCCAAATTGGATGAAGTGCATGGCAAAGCTAAAGGGTTGGAGAAGAAAATCCAACAACTGAAGCAAAAGCTCGCAGCACAAGAAAGCGCTGGATTGATTAATCAAGTGCGCGAAATCAATGGCATTAAGGTACTGATCAGCCAACTCGATGGGGCAGATAACAAGGCACTGCGTAGTATGGTTGATGATCTCAAAAACCAAATGGGGAGCGGGATTGTGCTTCTCGGCAATGTCGCCAACGATAAAGTAGGCTTGATTGCGGGTGTGACCAAAGATCTCACCGGTACAGTGAAAGCGGGTGAGCTGGTCAATGTTGTCGCGCAACAAGTCGGTGGTAAAGGCGGTGGTCGCCCTGATATGGCGCAAGCGGGTGGTAGCGATGTAAGCGCATTACCCAGCGCGTTAGCCGCTGTCGATGCTTGGCTTGCCGAACGGTTATAATTCGCTAAAAAGCATTTAAGAAAAGTCAAGAAGGTCGCCATGCGCGGCCTTTTTTTGTGATCTAGATTAATAATTGCACTTTTTTTTTGATTCTGTATAGTGCAACGCCTTAGGCGATGTGTCGGTGCTGAGCGGTGATATCGCTTACATTTTATCGCTTTGCTGACCAGTGCAACACTGATTTCTCTTACTCTGTTGTCTCAGATCACGCGCCTTTATGGCTAACGGTATGATGATAAAACAGTAAATTTCTCTGCCCTTTTCTGGATATGGTGTGATAATTCGGCCATAGTGTGAAGTGCGGGTAACAAAACCTCCCGCATTGGCATCACGAGCAGGGAAATAATCCAACGATTGCAGATAGCGAGCCGATACGCTGGCGGGTTATCTGGCTCAGAAACTAATTGAATAAATAAAAGATTGATACTCAAGGAGTAGAAGCATGCTGATTTTGACTCGCCGTGTTGGCGAAACCTTGATGATTGGTGATGAAGTCACCGTCACTGTGTTGGGTGTAAAAGGTAACCAAGTACGTATTGGTGTAAATGCACCGAAAGATGTCTCTGTACACCGCGAAGAGATCTACATGCGTATTCAAGCCGAAAAAGGCGCGCCAGCCGGTAGTCAAAACGACTACTAACAAGGCAAAGAGGTCGACCAGGGTCGACCTTTTTTATGGTTGGTTTTCCCATAAAATCAAAATGAAACGGCGAGAAAACCAACAATAGAAACACCTAGTGGGTGATAATTGTCCATTTGTTCGTAACAAGGCGACTTTTCCCCTAAAAGTGTTTGACATATATCTGGCTCAAAGTAATATGTGCACCCGCAGCGACGGTGAGGTGGCCGAGTGGCTGAAGGCGCTCCCCTGCTAAGGGAGTATACGGTTTGTAGCCGTATCGAGGGTTCGAATCCCTCCCTCACCGCCATGTTG
>NZ_MUFR01000110.1:0-829 GCF_001996185.1 Salinivibrio costicola subsp. alcaliphilus | reverse complement strand
GGTTGTTGTGATTGATGAAGGCGAGGGCGCAGAGGTTGACATTACCCTTGAAGGCAGTTGCCAAGACGCAAAACCGACTTGCCCGAACGGCTATGTGACCGATAATGACGCCTTTGCGAAAGATTTATCGGTTGGACAAAACAGCGGGATTATGGTGCATTCCCCGCCCACCGAGGCGCATAAGCTGTGGAATGTCTTAATGTTGATGCTGGCGGAAGACGCACAAAATGTACTGCCTTATAAAACCTATCAGGTGTGTGTGACGCAATGTGATGGCCAGCCACAAGAAGAAACCCACCTTATCTATGACATACCCTTGATTGGTAGCATTGCTAAAGCCATCGTCGGTGTACTGTCGAATGACAATCTGTCTTTTAAGGTTTATCCCAAAGTCGTACTAAAAGGTGAACTAACGCTGTCCTACAAAAAAGAGACAGAAGAGAAATCGGATGAAGAGCGTTATGACGAGCGCACCGCGCGCTACGAGGAATATCTCAGAAACGGCGGCGCGGAAGCGCATGACAGCACCGAGATCCCCAAGGATGAAATCAAAGAGAAATTTTCGCTGGAGGGAAGCCTCTCGATCAAAGAAGGCAGCACGGAAACGAAGTTTGGCACCGGGTTAACGTACGAAAATAGCAACTATTTACACACACGTGACGTGCAAGATGAATTTGAAAATATACGCGACCAATTAAAACTCATCTCCAGCATTATCGACACCGTCGGTATGATCAAGTCAGGCATGTATAAAGACGCGGGGGCAGAAAAAATCAAGCTGGTCACTTGGGAATTTAAGCCTCCGGTGATCAAGTTAACGGGCAGTCAA
>NZ_MUFR01000109.1:0-836 GCF_001996185.1 Salinivibrio costicola subsp. alcaliphilus | reverse complement strand
AGAGAATGATGGGGTGCTGTCACTTGAAGCTGCAGAGCAGGATGTGCATGCTTATGGTGGGAATGTATTCACCACGACACTCGACCAAAAGCAAGAACTACTTTCTACATTACGTTCACTTTTTCCTAGTATCGAGTTTGTTAAGATAAAAAGGTTGAAAGATAAATATAAACACCCTGTTTATCAGCAAGAAGAAGAGAAAGCGGCTGAGTAAGTAGTATAGCGTTCAATAACTCACTTCAATTCGGGAAGAGTGAATGATGCGTACCATTGAAGTGAGAGTAGACTAAATGATCTCAAATGAAACAGTCGAACGATTAGAAGAGCAACTGTACACAGATAGAGTTGAGTACAACTGGGAGCAAGTCGGTCCAGATGGGAATTATTCCCCAATGGTTCGATGGGCTCTCTCTCTAATGATTGGTTTGTTTTTGCCAACGTTTTTAATGATTGTTAGTGATGCGTCCTGGTGGAGTGCTGCTTTTTGGTTTTGCTTCACTTTGGCTGTGATGGGAGTTTTGATAACAAGATATCTATTTATTCCTGACAAGCACCGTTGTTATTATCTAACCTCTATGGGTATTCATTACACAGAAAAAGACATGATCCCCGATGTTGCGTATCAGGTGGTGCGTGGTTTTGCGTGGGTGGGGATCGTAGTCTGTATTATTGCCGTGTTTGTGCTTGGTCCTCTTGCGTTTGTTGGGGCAGGTGGTTTTGCGTTGATGTCGTTTGGCATGACGAATTTTCGTCCTAATGTAAATCACTCTTATATCTTGATTTCTGAGCGTACGGTTGTGTTTGACTTAGAGAATGATGGGGTGCTGTCACTTGAA
>NZ_MUFR01000108.1:0-849 GCF_001996185.1 Salinivibrio costicola subsp. alcaliphilus | reverse complement strand
TGGTTGCGGTGTCTTTGCGCTGGCGTGACGAATTTAATCGCGCTATGACGATGCTCATTGTTGTACCAGTTGACGAAGTTCAACATCCATTCACGCGCTGCGCCCAGTCCCTCAAAGCCATGTGCCGGGTAGTTAGGGCGGTACTTGGCTGTGCGGAACAATGATTCCGAGTACGCATTATCGTTACTGACTCCTGGGCGATTGAAGGAGGTACGGATACCCATCTCATCCAGCTTGGCGCGTAAGGTCAGTGATTTCATCGGTGCGCCATTGTCAGCGTGTAGATAACGCGGCTTGACCAAGCACCCTTCGCTGAGCGTCGCGCGTTCAATGAGTTGATACGCAAGCGCACCGCATTCGCGGTCATGAACTTCCCAACCAACGATTTTCCGACTGTAAATATCGATGATCATATAAAGATACCAATACAGGCCACGTACATTCGAAGGTAAATAGCTGATATCCCATGTCCAGATCTCATTCGGCTGACTTGCCTGATGAGACGTCGGCTCTGTCGCTGGCTGTGGCGGCTTGGCTTTACCTCGATGGTGAAGTTGGTCATTCTCTTTCAGCACGCGATAGATCGTGGATTCACTGGCGATATATTCGCCTTGATCAGCCAATCGTGGAACAATTTGGCTCGGGGGTAAACTGGCGTAGTCAGCGTCATTGCAGACATGCAGAATATGCTGACGCTCTTGCTCAGACAGCTTGTTTTTCGGCTCCGCTTGAATAGCAAGCGAGCGTAGGTCTGGCAGCACCTGCCCTTGTGATGAACGCCAACGTCGCAACGTGCGTTGTGGTATCTGCATAAGCTCAGCCGCCTTGTACTGAGGGGCGCCATTCGCG
>NZ_MUFR01000107.1:0-850 GCF_001996185.1 Salinivibrio costicola subsp. alcaliphilus | reverse complement strand
GTTTCTGGCTTTGCCTCGGATCTTAACGATGCCGACATTAGCCAGATAAACTGCGCCATGTTTTTTCTCTTTTAGGTGAAGTTTCCATCCATCACCATGCGCTTTGTAACCCCAGCCTTTAAATCGTTGAAATGGCTTAAATCGTGGAAAGCCAGCTTTCTTATCGCCTTTCTTCAATCGACGAAAAAATCCGTCAAAAGCCAGTGCAACACGCTTTAAAGTGACCTGCTCGCTCTGAGCGTTGGCATTGAAAATGCCATGCGCTTTGCGATTGTTGCGCCAGAGAGTATTAATTTTGCACTGCTCTGAAAAGCTAAGGCCATAATCAGAATTGCGGTAAGTTTCGATGCGATCACGTAAAGCCCAGTTGTACAACTGGTGATGATGCACAAACAAATCCATCAGCGATTCTTCTTGAGAAGCCGATGGTCTCAGTTTGTATGTGACTTTACGGATTGCTTTTTTCATACAACTGATTATATTTAGTTATTATGAAAAAACAAGCTATAAACACGCTTTATCACAGCGTTTATAACATTCACTACCATTTAGTTCTTGTGACTAAATATCGCCGTCATTGTATCACGCCAGAAGTTGCTGCGTACTTAGAGTCTCAGTATAAAAGATTACTGGAAACTTGGGGTTGTGAACTCTTGGAGTGCAACGGTGAACCAGATCATCTTCACCTTTTGATTTCTGCGAACCCCAAAATACAACCAAGCAAAATGGTGAACAGCTTAAAAACTTCCACATCAAGACTTGTTAGAAAGGAGTTTTCTGAGTACTTGGGTAAGTTTTACTGGAAGCCAGTTTTTTACAGCAGAAGTTATTGTCTGGTTAGTTGCGGAGG
>NZ_MUFR01000106.1:0-927 GCF_001996185.1 Salinivibrio costicola subsp. alcaliphilus | reverse complement strand
CGACTCCCCTATGGGACGCCATTGGGTTGTTAGCTCAGTTGGTAGAGCAGTTGACTTTTAATCAATTGGTCACAGGTTCGAATCCTGTACAACCCACCATTTCTCAGACGCGGGGCTATAGCTCAGCTGGGAGAGCGCTTGCATGGCATGCAAGAGGTCGGCGGTTCGATCCCGCCTAGCTCCACCAAGTCTGAAAAATGGGCGATTAGCTCAGTTGGGAGAGCACCTCCCTTACAAGGAGGGGGTCACTGGTTCGAGCCCGGTATCGCCCACCATTTTCTCAATAGAGAAAAAGCCATTATTGGGGCTATAGCTCAGCTGGGAGAGCGCCTGCCTTGCACGCAGGAGGTCAGCAGTTCGATCCTGCTTAGCTCCACCATTTCATTATACGTTTTTAGACAGCAGTTATCCCCTGTTGCGACGACGAGTGTCTGAAAGCGAATAATAAAGTGGTTTATCGTTATGATAAATACACATGCTCTTTAACAATCTGGAAAGCTGACAAGTCATTCTTTAAGAATGACAGTAAAGTTCTCAATCAGTGACATATAATGTCACTCACACAATCAAGTGTGCTTGGACTTTGTCTTATTGAATCAATAACGACAAAGCTTCTATTTGAGTCCGGCAAAAACAAAACCTTAATTGGTTGATGATTCAACACTCAGTGGTTTTGCGACGTAGATTTCTTTTTTAGGCAACGCGCGCGAGACTTTTGCCGCCGGGAGCGTAACGTGTTACGTGACCAAGCAAAAGTTAAGCAAGAGGCAGCATAAAAGAGAAAGATCGAGCAAAAAAAGACCTCTTGGGGTTGTATGGTTAAGTAATTAAGCGTAGACGGTGGATGCCTTGGCAGTCAGAGGCGATGAAGGACGTATTAACTTGCGAAAAGCCCAGATAAGGCAGTAAAAGCCATTTGAATCTGGG
>NZ_MUFR01000105.1:0-981 GCF_001996185.1 Salinivibrio costicola subsp. alcaliphilus | reverse complement strand
ATTAGTTCTGTTGACTGTCGATACTTTAACAACCTGAGGTATGCTGCTGTTGTCTACCCACAAGTCGCCTACATCGTAAGGCGCATAAGGCTGAGCAACAAAAACTCTCCGTTTTTGATCTGCTAGATCAGAGGCTTTTAGTGCAGCTACGTAAGTAGACTGTACGTCAGTATCTGTTATCAATGACCATGTGTAGCCCTGAGGGTCGGTAGAGAACGGAGCTGTTTGGTCAGGAGCTGTACGAATAAACTTGTAAGACTTAACGTAGTTGCCTGATTCAGGGTCATATTGAATGTAAACGTCACCGATGTGAGCAGCACGTTCGTTTTCGTTGCCGTTAGCGTTGTCTACTGCAATCCAGCTAGCGTAGGGCTCTTTGGTAGCGTCTATTTTATCGTCGTCAGGGTTCTGATCGTCTTCAACGTTTATCATGACGTCGTATGTGCCGGTAGTGTAAAGTATTACACCGTCGTTCTGACGTTCTAGTACATCGATACGAGAAAGCATGCCCGTACCGTTAGGGTTATTATAGTCAGTAACTCCTACAAAAGTTTGTAAGCCGCTGAGAGCATCTGAGTTACCCGCAACACGTTTGTCTTGGTCTTCTAAGCGACTAGATAACGCTTCAATACTTGATGCATTAGCTTGGTCTGCAGATGTATACGCTAGCTGTATAGTAGTAATACGGCTGTTAATCTCGTCGTTAAACTCTGCCTGTAAGTCGCTAATGCGCTGTGTCAAAGAGTATTCTGATGTAGCTGCTACTTGATCTAGGTCTACAATAGTTGCGTACTTGTCATCGTAAGTAGCGTTTAGGGTCTCTAGTTTAGATCCGAGAATACCGTCTACAAGACTGGAGAAGTTTATTGACTTAACGTATGTGTTTTTTGCTACGTCAAGCGCATCAATACCGTCCCGTACGTTTTGGATGAGCGTGTTGTAATCTAGCAGCCCTTTAGCTACCGCTTGGTCGACAACACT
>NZ_MUFR01000104.1:0-1002 GCF_001996185.1 Salinivibrio costicola subsp. alcaliphilus | reverse complement strand
TGCTGGTAACACGCTGACTTACGTAAACGAAGAAGGCCAAAGAACTAACATAGACTTGTCCTTGTACCTAGATGACACTAACGCTGCCCGTATCTCTGGCGGTACGGTGGATAGCGACGGTATAGCTACTTTTGTACGTGATGACTCATCTAGTTTTGAAGTAGACATGTCTATTTTGCTAGACGATAGTAACTTGTCGCGTATTGTTAGTGCTGCGTTTAACTCGTCTCAAGGTATCTTGACGTTTACCCGTAACGACAACAGCACATTGTCAGTAGACCTAGATAACCGTTATCTACAAAGCTTTGAAGAGAGTGACCCTACTGTACCGGGCCATGTTAAAAGTATAACTACTTCAGACCTAGAAAACTGGAATGCTGCGCACTCTTGGGGCAACCACGCTGATGTAGGCTACCTTACATCTATTGATGTTCCTGAATCAGGTAACTGGTGGAAAGGGTTTGTGCGGGTTAACAGCGGAGGTATAGCGGAGGTAGGTAAATACATAGACTTCCACGACACTAACGATGAAACTGATAATTACAGCATAAGGCTTTCTGCATCAAACAGTACGCTTAGTGCCAGTGGTATCATGCGTGTAGACGGTGGCCAAAGAGTGTTTGCCGACAATTATCACCCTAACGCGGATAAATGGACTACTGCGCGTAGTATTAGCCTGACAGGTAATGTTACAGGCTCTGTGACTATCGACGGGTCTTCTAACGTTAGTATTTATAGCACAATACAAACCAAAACTAGTGATGGATTTACCGGTACCTATTCGCTGGTGTGGAAGGGTGCTAATGACCTCTACGTAAGTAACTGGCTGAAAGTAGACGGCGGTAACGACAGATTGATAGCCCCTCAGTTTGAGGCAAATAACAGCATACTAGTTAACGGTGTGCAGGTAGTAGACGCCAATAGGGTAGTTACAGCCACAAGCTTGACAGTAAGCGGTAAAAGCGGCTTCGGGAAATATTACGCAGCAGATAAGACGCTAGT
>NZ_MUFR01000103.1:0-1042 GCF_001996185.1 Salinivibrio costicola subsp. alcaliphilus | reverse complement strand
AAGGTAGTTGACCAGATTTCCTAATTAAGCGGCGCTTTTTTGACCGCCTCGTTGATTGTCTTCTGAGCTGCTTGGATTGAGTGTTACTGAACTAACAGGCGTCCAGCCACGCGTTTCTTTAGCCCAACGCTCAGGATGCTTGGCTTTTGCCTGCTGATAGACGGCATGCCGTTTCGCTAACACCTGAGTATCCTGGTTGCGGTGTCTTTGCGCTGGCGTGACGAATTTAATCGCGCTATGTCGATGTTCATTGTTGTACCAGTTGACGAAGTTCAACATCCATTCACGCGCAGCGCCCAGTCCTTCAAAGCCATGTGCCGGGTAGTTAGGGCGGTATTTGGCTGTGCGGAACAATGATTCCGAGTACGCATTATCGTTACTGACACCTGGGCGATTGAAAGAGGTACGGATACCCATCTCATCCAACTTGGCGCGTAAGGTCAGTGATTTCATCGGTGCGCCATTGTCAGCGTGTAGATAACGTGGCTTTACCAAGCAACCTTCACTGAGCGTCGCGCGTTCAATGAGTTGAGACGCAAGCGTACCGCATTCACGGTCATGAACTTCCCAGCCGACGATTTTCCGACTGTAAATATCGATGATCATATAAAGGTACCAATACAGGCCACGTACATTCGAAGGTAAATAGCTGATATCCCACGTCCAGATCTCATTCGGCTGACTGGCCTGATGAGACGTCGGCTCTGTCGCTGGCTGTGGCGGCTTGGCTTTGCCTCGATGGTGAAGTTGGTCATTCGCTTTCAGCACGCGATAGATCGTGGATTCACTGGCGATATATTCGCCTTGATCAGCCAGTCGTGGAACGATTTGGCTCGGAGGTAAACTGGCGTAGTCAGCGTCATTGCAGACACGCAGAATATGCTGACGCTCTTGCTCAGACAACTTGTTTTTCGGCTCCGCTTGAATAGCAAGCGAGCGTAGATCTGGCAGCACCTGCCCTTGTGATGAACGCCAACGTCGCAACGTGCGTTGTGGTATCTGCATAAGCTCAGCCGCCTTGTACTGAGGGGCGCCATTCGCG
>NZ_MUFR01000102.1:0-1049 GCF_001996185.1 Salinivibrio costicola subsp. alcaliphilus | reverse complement strand
GCATTTTTATCTAAGTTCTTGTAGAACGTTATTTCTTCTCGCTTCGTCGCTTGCTCGCTATGAACCAACAACCATTTTTGAGTGACTGCGCCATAGTTAGCGTCAATCCAGCAACCTGAATAGCCGTTACCGATATGAGTTAACTGCTCAGGTCTAAGCGCCAGCAAGGCTTCTTTGGCAGACTTAATCGTCATTGGCACACGAGTAATGAATTTCTGTTTTTGTTCATCCAAAGAGCGAATGCTGTCTTCTGTATACAGGGCGGCATCGGCGATAAAATAGCGACTATTTTGAGCCGCTTTTAAACAGTGAATATGCTTCTTAGTGACCTCAGAAAACGCCTTCGCATCATTGGTGTTACCACTGAGTGCTTGCATGTAAACAGGCAGGCCTGCTTGATTTTCACAAATCAGCTCAAGGACCACTTGGTTTAGCTCTGGACGGTGGTCTCGGCTGTAGCCTTTTACCAGTTTAATCGCATTGATATCGTCGTCTTGGGCGTATTCTCCATCAACATGAAAGCTTGTGATATCAAGATGGACAGAGTCCGTTTTAAGTCCCAGTTTATCAACAACATGCTCAGCAATCGCTTGATAAAGTGCGGACACATCCGCTTCATATAAAGCATCAAGCGTGCGCCCAAGGACATCATCCGTTAAATGGTGCGCTTCAATGTCTTTGGCTAGCAATTTGGAAACAGGCTTCGTTTCGAAAAAGTCGGAAAACATATGCAGGGTTCTACTGTGAAAACCCAGCCCATTTAGGATCATCGCTAAGACGGCATCACCATGTGAAACCTTGTGCTCGGAGTACTTAGGGATGATACGGTCGATAATATCTGGTAAGCCAACTTCACGACAGAAAGCAGCGATTAGCCCTAGATGATCGAGACGTTTGATGACGGGTTGAGGAGCAGGCATAGTAAGCGACCGTTAAATAACAGTAATAGATCAAAGCTGGGGATCACGGTCAAGACATATGTGACACTAAAAGCTGCAAATGATCGCTGGATCACACTATTTTAATTCATTAATTGGCTGCGGAATGAC
>NZ_MUFR01000101.1:0-1088 GCF_001996185.1 Salinivibrio costicola subsp. alcaliphilus | reverse complement strand
AGCTGGGGATCACGGTCAAGACATATGTGACACTAAAAGCTGCAAATGATCGCTGGATCACACTATTTTAATTCATTAATTGGCTGCGGAATGACGGGTCTACGGCGCCGAATAATTCCTACACTTTTAAATGCATCAGCGAAACCTTTCCAGTCATATATACTGATATTAATGCCTGTGGATACTACTGATGCTGAACCCTCAATAATAACTGAACCATTCGCACTTCTTGATGCAAATAGTTGAAATAGTGGAACACCAGATAAGACTGCTTCAAGTACATTGGCAGTATCGATTATCCTGTTCATTTCCTTGATTCCATCAAAGGTCTGAGCGCTAGGCTCAAAGCTATCTATTATTGCAAAAATCACCTTTAAAGCTTGATACTGGCATACATCTTCCCTGTGAGTCATTATCTCGGTATTTAAAAGTAAATACTTACAATAGTCGCAGAAAGCCTTATGATATTGGAGCATCATCACGTAAATATCAATTTTTGGGATACCCCCATGCACCTGACTTTCCGTCCCATCAATCTTGAAACCGATTTTGCTTATTGCGTGGCTGCACGTCGGGACGCTTTTGTGTGTAGCTTTGGCTCCGATGAGGGGTTTGAAGACTTTCTAACTGGCTATTTTGAACGGGTGAGTGAACGCATGAATCAGCCCGAGTGGTTTTATCGGCATATTTTTGTCGATGGAGAATGGGCTGGGCAGCTTGAATTTCGCAGTACGTCGCCAGAGCCTGAGACTGGTTATGTGCATCTCATCTACCTTGCACCTGCCTTTCGTGGTCGAGGGTTTGCTCCTTTGCTTCAGCGCTATATCGAAACCACCTTAACAAATGCGGGGTGCCGCCGAGCGTTGCTATCTGTAAGCCGTGATAACCATCGTGCGTTAGCCTTTTATCGCCAGCACGGCTGGGAATTTGTTCGCGCCAACCCCAAACACGCGAAGACCGATTTTTATCAGTGTTGGTTGCCGGCGTAGATCCGTCATTCCGCAGCCAATTAATGAATTAAAATAGTGTGATCCAGCGATCATTTGCAGCTTTTAGTGTCACATATGTCTTGACCGTGATCCCCAGCT
>NZ_MUFR01000011.1:0-87489 GCF_001996185.1 Salinivibrio costicola subsp. alcaliphilus | reverse complement strand
GAGCCAGAGCCAGAGCCAGAGCCAGAGCCAGAGCCAGAGCCAGAGCCAGAGCCAGAGCCAGAGCCAGAGCCAGAGCCAGAGCCAGAGCCCACCTCAAAAGAGGAACGTGATTACACGTTTGATTCTCTATCGTTAGACGATTTGGGTGAGTTTGATGAAAACGATGCGCTAGGGGCGGCACTCGATGAACAACGAGAGCTCGAGTCTTATCTCAATGAGCAGCAAGACAACGCGCCAACCTCTGAGGCGCCCGAGCGCGATACACGCAATATCAGTGATCTGGATGACGATGATCACCAGGTCGGTGGTCTGAATATGGAGGCCTTGCTATCGGAATCCGATGACGATGAGCCTCTCGATCTTTCCGCTTTATCCGACGAAGAAGCAGCGGTTTGGCAAGCCGATAATGA
The DNA here is from genome assembly GCF_001996185.1 of Salinivibrio costicola subsp. alcaliphilus. Taxonomy (NCBI): domain Bacteria; kingdom Pseudomonadati; phylum Pseudomonadota; class Gammaproteobacteria; order Vibrionales; family Vibrionaceae; genus Salinivibrio; species Salinivibrio costicola. The sequence continues at coordinate 87,079 of NZ_MUFR01000011.1, read as the reverse complement.
GCCAGAGCCAGAAGCCGAAAGTGAAGATTGGAGCCAACAACCCGCCATTGATCCGGCCTCGCTTGAAACCTTTGAACTGGAACAGGCCTTGGATGATGATCTGCTCGGTGAGGGTGATGCTGAAAGTGAGCTTATCGGCGAAGAGCAGGAAGATGACGACTACATTAGTATCGAAGAGCTTATGCGCGATGACGGCTCGACGCCAGATATTGATCCCGATAAGGCAGAGATGAACCTTGACGTAGGGTTGGATGAATTCCCTGATGTGTTAGAAGACATTAGTGCGATTGATGTTGATGGCGACACCGCCAGCACAGAGGCATCGACCAATCTCGACTTGGCGAAAGCTTACTTGGAAATGAATGATATGGATGGCGCGATTTCCTTATTAGAAAAAGTGATTCAGTCAGGCAATAAGGCCTTGCAGCAAGAGGCTCGGCAACTGCTTGAACAACTTAGGTGACACCACAATCAGGTAGCACAGGCTACCTGATTGCTTATTAGGCCTCAGAATAGACAGTCGATGTTAAGACCTGCAACAGGCCGGCTTTATGGGTATAATGCTGCGCCTTGTTGAGCAGTAACTAAAAAGGCACAGGCATGAGATTCGCGTTAGGCATTGAATATGACGGCGCCCAGTTTTACGGTTGGCAAAGGCAACGAGAAGTCACCAGTGTCCAAGAACACTTGGAAAAGGCCTTGTCGACCGTCGCTAATCACCCTGTGGCAGTACAATGTGCGGGGCGTACCGATTCGGGAGTCCACGGCACCGGACAGGTGGTGCATTTTGATAGCGATAGCCAACGGCCATTAAAAGCCTGGACGATGGGAGTGAATGCAAACTTGCTTGATGCGATTGCCGTACGTTGGGCCACGCCTGTTCCAGACGATTTTCATGCGCGATTCAGTGCGACAGCACGCCGCTATCGCTATGTGATATACAACCACTCTTTGCGCCCAGCGATACTGGGTAAAGGTGTCAGTCACTATCATAGCGAGTTGGATGAAACCTTAATGGCGCGAGCGGGTCAGTACTTACTAGGTGAGAATGATTTCTCGTCATTTCGTGCGGCACAATGTCAATCTCACTCGCCATGGCGGAATGTGATGCATTTATCTGTCACGCGTCAGGGGCGGTTTATCGTGATCGATATAAAAGCGAATGCCTTTGTGCATCACATGGTGCGCAATATCGCGGGCAGCCTCATGGCTGTCGGTCGTAAAGAACAGCCGCCAGAGTGGATCGCATGGCTACTGGCACAGAAAGATCGCACCTTGGCGGCCGCGACGGCCAAAGCGGAAGGTTTGTATTTGGTCGAGGTGGATTATCCGGATCAATATGGCTTACCACGCCCGCCGATAGGGCCTTTGTTTTTGCCCGATCAGGTGATGGAATCCGAGAGCATACTCGGCGCAAAGCGTACGGAGACAGAATAGGTAGTACCAGTTTTTTATCCCAAGTCTGGCAGACTTGTGATTTAATTCGGTCTAATTTGTTACGAATCCAAGATGGTTGTCTAATTGTGATAGCCATGACTAAGTAAAGGTTGTCCATGAGCTGGCTAGAGAAAATATTAACCAAAAGTAATATTGGTTCATCACGCAAGGCGTCGATCCCTGAAGGGGTTTGGACCAAGTGTACGTCGTGTGATCAAGTACTTTATCACGCTGATGTCGAACGTAATTTGGAAGTTTGTCCCAAGTGTGACCACCATATGCGTATGCCAGCACGCCGTCGTCTGGATGTTTTTTTGGATCCTGAAGGACGTGAAGAGATTGCCGGTGAACTGGAGCCTAAAGACGTATTAAAATTTCGTGATTCGAAAAAGTATAAAGATCGCCTGTCAGCCGCGCAAAAGTCCAGTGGGGAAAAAGATGCACTCGTGGTCATGAAAGGCAGTGTGCTAGACGTGCCCGTGATTGCTTGTGCGTTTGAATTTAAGTTCATGGGCGGTTCGATGGGCGCAGTCGTCGGCGCACGGTTTGTTAAAGCGGTCGAGCACGCGATCGAAAACCATTGTGGCCTGGTGTGTTTTTCGGCCAGTGGTGGGGCGCGCATGCAAGAGGCCTTGATGTCATTGATGCAAATGGCGAAAACCAGTGCGGCACTTGAGCGTTTATCGCGTCACAACTTGCCATTCATCTCGGTACTCACTGATCCAACTTACGGTGGGGTGACCGCGAGCTTTGCTATGCTCGGAGACATTAATGTCGCAGAGCCAAAAGCGATTATCGGTTTTGCTGGCCGTCGTGTCATTGAGCAAACCGTACGCGAGAATCTGCCAGACGATTTCCAAACCAGTGAGTTCTTGCTTGAGCATGGTGCGATCGACATGATTGTTGATCGTCGTGAGATGCGCCAGCGTTTGGCGGGCCTATTGGCGAAGCTGGGTAACATTAAGTCGCCATTAGTCGTCGATGTTGAGCAAGATAAACCTCAACCTCCAGAAGAGCCTGAAGTGGCACCTTCCTCTCAAGAGCAATAATTGACCGTGTTCCATGGCGTTATCCTTGGTATCATTTGCGCATCATCGAGTAACTGACCAAGTCAATGTCTGAACTACAGCATCCAACAGCCACATCCTCAATGGATACGTGGCTGTCTTATCTAGAAAATATCCATACCAGTGCCATCGATCTTGGCCTTGAACGCGTCGCGGCAGTTGCGGAGCACGCCCAATTGACCAAGCCTGCGCCTAAAGTGATTACCGTTGCAGGGACCAATGGCAAGGGGACCACCTGCGCCTTATTAGAGGCAATATTACAGCACGCGGGTTACCGTACGGGGGTTTACAGCTCACCACATCTTATTCATTACAATGAGCGGGTCCGTGTCAATGGCGACGTGCTGGCCGATAGTGAGCATACTCAAGCGTTTGAGGTAATTAACCAGGCACGTGGCCAAACCAGTCTGAGCTTTTTTGAATTTGGTACCTTAGCCGCGTTACAGCTATTTAAACATCATGCGCTTGATGTCGTGATCCTCGAAGTGGGTCTCGGTGGCCGTTTAGATGCCACCAATGTGGTGGATCATGACGTATCAGTGATCACCAGTCTCGCGCTCGATCATTGTGATTGGCTGGGCAATGACATTAATCAGATTGGCTATGAAAAAGCAGGCATATTCCGGAAAGATAAACCGGCGATATGTGGTCAGCCTGCGCCACCTGCGAGTGTTGCCGCGCATGCTGATGCGATTGGCGCGCAATTAAATCAGTTAGGCTATCAGTACCACTATGCCATGACAGGTGATACGTGGCGTTGGGCGGCCGGTGCTTTTGAACTGACAGAGCTACCTATTCCGGCTATTCCGCTACAAAATGCGGCAACGGCTTTAATGGCGCTGGGCGTCGCTGACCTCGACATTGCTGATACACACATTACCGAGGGATTAGCGTCTGTCGCGGTTACCGGTCGGATGCAAGTTATTGCTGACGCCCCTTACACGATTTTTGACGTCGCCCATAATCCGCATGCTGCCGCTTACCTAGCAAAGAAACTCGCTGAGCAAAAAGCGAGATTGACAGGACGCGTGCATGCTGTAGTGGCGATGTTAGCAGACAAAGATATAGAGGGTACCTTAGCCTGTTTTGATGGCATTGTGGATTGCTGGTACCCCGCTTCTTTAGCCGTACCTCGTGGCGCGTCAGCCGATAAATTGCCGGTGGTGGCATCGATGCAATTCAGCTCACCGAGTGACGCCTATCAACATGCGTTGAGTCAGGCTGAACCTGAGCGAGACTGTGTGGTCGTATTTGGGTCGTTCCATACCGTTGGGCAGGTGATGGAAACGCTTAATTAAAACGGAGTCATTGTGGCCAGTAAGTTACAAAAAAGAGTGGTCGGCACCCTAGTATTAGTCTCTATCGGTGTGATAGTGCTACCTGATGTGCTCGATGGCAAAAAAGAGCATTACCAAGAAAACTATCAAAGCATCCCCCTGCGGGATGACTTTGATGGCACAGTGAGCCAAATGCCGGTTGAAGAACCCGAGGTGATTGAGGTGACAGCGCCCGATACCCAGGTAAACGATACGCGTTCAGCTGACACAAATGCGCAGGCTGAGACGGAAAAAAGTGACCCAACGCCCACGGCATCAAGTACAGCGTCAGTCAACGACGGAGACAGCGCATGGATGATCCGTTTGGGGACCTTCCGTAACCAAGAGAATGCCAGTCGCTTGGTTAAGCAATTACGTGACAAAGGATATCAAGCACATATCTTACCCAGAGACATTCAACCCGGTGACTTAGCGAAAGTGGTCGTCGGGCCACATGTTTCTAAAACCACACTCGAATCGCAACTGACTGATCTGCAATCGCTGACAGGATTGAAAGGACAGTTGCGCAAATTTGACCCACTTACCCAATAAGAAAACGTTTGCGTGAGCATTTTTTCTGTTAGAATGCGCACGTCTCGAGCAAGTGAATACGATGAATTGGATTGATTATCTTATTATTGGCGTCATTGGTTTTTCGGCGTTAGTGAGCGTGATTCGAGGCTTTGTAAAAGAAGCCTTGTCATTAGTGATTTGGTTTGGGGCATTTTTTATTGCCAGCCAATTCTACACGCAGCTAGCGGTGTATTTGACCAATATCCAAGATGCGGTTATCCGTAATGGTAGTGCCATCGCCTTGTTGTTTATTGCCACCTTATTGGTCGGCGCAGTAGTCAATTATGTGATTGCCCAGTTAGTAGAAAAAACGGGATTGTCTGGCACGGATAGAGTGCTTGGTATGGTGTTTGGCAGTGTGCGCGGCGTGTTAATCATCGCGGCGGTGCTTTTCTTCCTCGATGCCTTTACATCGGTCGCCAACAACCAAGCGTGGGGACAATCGCAACTTATTCCTAACTTTGCGGTAGTGATCGAATGGTTCTTCCACTATCTCGAGAACAGTTCCAGTTTCTTACCTGAGATCGCAGGATCTTAGGCTGATATTCGCGTAACAAGGAATCGCTGACATGTGTGGTATTGTTGGAATCGTTGGTAACACTCCGGTCAATCAGTCCATTTACGATGCACTGACTGTGCTTCAACATCGAGGACAAGATGCAGCCGGCATTGTCACTATCGATGACAATCGTTTCCGGCTTCGAAAAGCCAATGGGTTAGTCCAGGATGTGTTCCAACTGAAGCATATGCAGCGCTTGCAAGGCCAGGTTGGAATAGGGCATGTAAGGTATCCAACAGCGGGCAGCTCTAGTGCATCAGAAGCACAGCCTTTCTATGTCAACTCGCCGTATGGGATTACTCTCGCCCACAATGGTAACTTGACCAATGCTGAGGCGTTGCGCCAATCTTTATTTGAAAAAGATCGTCGTCACCTTAATACAACGTCTGACTCTGAAATTCTCCTCAATGTCCTTGCCCATCAACTGTCGACTGCGACTTCTCATCCTCTTACTGTTGATGATATGTTTACCGCGGTGAAAGCGGTCCATCGACAAGTCTCCGGCGCTTATGCCGTTGTGGCAATGGTGATTGGGCATGGCGTTATCGCTTTTCGTGATCCTAAAGGCATTCGCCCGCTTTGTTTAGGGAAGCGCGATACGCAAACAGGTACCGAGTATATGGTTGCGTCTGAAACCGTTGCATTGGATGCCGTGGGTTTCGATTTCGTGCGTGATGTCTCACCCGGAGAGGCGGTTTATATCACCTTAGAGGGACAACTTCATACCTGTCAGTGTGCGGACTCACCGAGTCTTAACCCTTGCATCTTTGAGTTCGTTTACTTTTCTCGTCCCGACTCATTTATCGATAAAGTATCCGTTTATGGGGCCCGTATTCGTATGGGTCAAAAGCTTGGCGCTAAAATTCAGCGCGAGTGGGAAGACGTGGATATTGATGTCGTCATTCCTATCCCTGAGACATCTTGTGATATCGCGTTAGAAATTGCGCAAGTGCTAGGTAAACCCTACCGCCAAGGCTTTGTTAAAAATCGCTATGTAGGTCGTACGTTTATTATGCCGGGGCAGCAGATGCGTCGAAAATCCGTACGTCGTAAACTCAATGCCATCCGTTCAGAGTTTAAAGACAAGCGCGTACTCTTGGTCGATGATTCGATCGTGCGAGGCACAACCTCAGAGCAGATCATCGAGATGGCACGTGAAGCAGGCGCCAAAGAAGTTTATATGGCCTCCGCGGCCCCCGAAGTGCGCTTCCCCAATGTCTATGGCATTGATATGCCGAGCGCCAACGAGTTGATTGCTCATGGTCGCGAAGTGGATGAAATTGGCCAATTAATTGGTGCCGATGGCTTGGTTTATCAAGATCTGCCTGATCTCGTCGCCGCTGTTGGTGAGGCCAACCCAGCGATTGAGCGCTTCGAAACATCGGTGTTTAGTGGCGAATATGTCACCCAAGATGTGGATCAGGCGTACCTCGAGTATTTACAAAGCTTACGTAGTGATGATGCTAAAACTGTACGAGAGCAGCAACAAGAGCTTGCGAACTTAGAGATACATAACGAAGATTAAATAAATACGCCGCGAGATTATCGCGGCGTATTTGTCTTTTTAGCGAGAGAAGGTCTTAGTGTGTGAAAACAGGCCCCATGCCGACATTCCACAGAATCACGGAGGCGGCAAGGATAGCGACCAACAGGACTAAGCCGCAGGTGACGACGGAGCTTGCATAAATAAAACCGCGCTCTTCAGGGATCTCCATGAGTATCGGCACGCCGGTATACAGCAGATAAACGGAATAAGCGACACCGATCAAGCCGACAATCATGACAAACCATACCACCGGATAGAGCGTTGCAAGCCCGACCATAAAAATCGGCGTCGCCGTGTAAGCGGCCAGCTCAAGGCATTGCGTATAGTTAGGCGCAGAGCCAAATGTTCGACTCATCCACAAGGTTAGGTAGGCAAGGGCAGCAACCCCACCGAGTAACGCTAAATACATAGCACTGGCAATAAAAAGCGCGCTTTGTGGCGTCATGAAAATGGGCTCTCCCGCGCCGATTTGCCAGCCGATATTGACACTCGCGTAGTAGGCACACACAGGTGGGATCAACGCTAACAATAGCGCATGTCCGATGCTACTTGAAACGCCCTCGTGTCGTTCGCCAATTGTTTTCCATTCTTTTTTGGGATGGGTATATAACCCGACTAAGTGACCTAAAATCATAGTAACCCCGCTCGTTATTCCCTAAATATAAACAAAGGTGCAATGGTCGGCGCACGACAGCTGGGTAACGGCTAGCTCGGCTGTGCGAAGACAGATGCCCAAATCTTCTTTCCTTACCTAACGAATAGCTCTTGACATCATAATTGGCAAGTTTTGTGCGCTATAACAACCTTCCTCACGAGGCAAAGGGCGAAGTCGCTCGGAAATAAAGCGAGGAAAATATGCATTATGTGATGATTGTCATGTATTAATTATTGAACATCTCACTTTTAATACAGAGTGGCGTACTCTGGAGTGTTGCTGATTTTTAAGTGTTTTTTATCGTACTCCTTGTTGTACGTTAAGATGCATGTGAGTTTATATTGATAAAATTGTTATTTTAAACAGCTGTTTATTGTTCGCTATCAAATTAAATATCATAAGCAGGCACGGGGTGTCTGAGTTCAGCTACGATTAGTACAGAGCGATTTAAAACAGCCGCTGCTTTGCAGTCAGGGAGGAGAGCGTCGTGTTGCACAGTAAAGATATTTTAATTGTTGAAGATGATCCCGTCTTTAGTCGAATGATTGCCTCGTTTCTTGAAAGAGAAGGTGCGACGGTCCGTGAAGTAGAAAATGGGCTAGAAGGGCTACAAGCATTGAGGCAATCCATCCCTGATTTACTGATCAGCGATCTTTCCATGCCGGTCATGACGGGGCTTGAGTTCGTTGAGGAAGTGAGCCTCGAATACCCGATGCTGCCCATGATTGTGATTTCAGGTACCGGAGGCATGGCCGACGTTGCCCAGGCGCTTCGCTTTGGAGTAAAGGATTTTTTACTCAAGCCCATTGAAGACATCAAATCGGTTAAAAAAGCCATTGAAGCGGTGATTGATGATGCCAACGATGATGTGCATGCCAGTGATGACTTTAGTCAACAGTGGTTTAAAGTGAGTGAAGATGCGGACAAAGGCGCCTCAGAAAGCGAACTAAAATGGCACCTTGATGCGCTACGTCATAATCCTGGCAGTGCGCGAGAGTTGCTGATGGGGTTGATGCCTGATCCAGACTCACAACAAGGCGCGTGGCGTTTGTCATATCACTCGCTGCAATCGGCAGACGCCAACCCTATTGTGCTCGATTATGCTTGGCTGCTCGGCGGGAAAATGGCGTTCTATGTAGTTGACTCAGCGTCAGCTGAAGAAGATGGGACGGCAACGACTTTGATGATTCGGGCCTTTTTTAATGATTTTGTCCGCTCAAGTGATGTGAATGAACGCGGATTCCTGACGCTGGTAAAACGGATTGAAGATGCGATTCGTGCATCGGCTTATACATCACCGGTCCGTGCCATGTTTGGTGTCTTAAACATGGTTGATAGCCAACTTGATATTCTGCCAGCAGGTTTAAAAGCCACGATTGATAGTAGCGGAACCACGAAATTAGTTCGTAGTGAGCATTGGCTAGGTCGCGATGCCTTTAGCAGTGAATTCCAAACTGTGGATATGCAATCAGGCGATGCGCGTGTGTCTTTAAACGAAGTCGGCCTGAATAGCTTTAGCGTTGATATTCAAAAGATTGCCTAATATAGGCCATCAATGATTGTGGTGTCCCGTCATCTCCATATCACCAGTTCAAGCGATGCACGTCCCGCTCTGCTTGCTGGTGATGATTTACATCCGTATACTCACGTCGCTCTGGATGGGTTGTTACCTTACCTTCGATAGATATCAGGGACAGATCGGCATGAAACATTGGTATTTACTTTATTGTAAACGCACGGAACAACAACGTGCGGAACAAAACTTGAAGCGGCAAGGCGTGGACTGTTACTACCCGATAGTCACAGTCGAAAAGTTGCGTCGAGGCAAATACCGGCAAGTTGAAGAACCGCTCTTTCCGAATTACATCTTTGCTTGTTTTGATCCTGAATCGGTTCAATACACGTCTGTTCGCTCTACACGTGGCGTTGTTGATTTTGTTCGCCAAGGTGCGAAGCCGATCCACGTCGATATTCAATTAATTCAACATTTGATGATGATGGAAGACAGTGATGAGCAACGAGAATTACTGTATCAAGGCTTTAAGTCTGGTCAAAAAGTAACCGTTGAGAGTGGCCAGTTTGCTGGGGCTGAAGCGATTTTTAAAGAAAAAGACGGCGAAAAACGCTGTATCCTTTTAATCAAAATACTCAATCAACAAACCGAGTTACGGATCAATAACTCAGATATAAAAGCGTCATGCTAAGCGACTTACGCGTCGTAGAACGTGCCGATAGGTCGTTGTATCAGGCCAAAAAAGATGGGCGAAATCAATGTGTGAAAGCCAATCAAATTGACTTCGCCACCTTGTGATGCTAGCCAACGTCGTGATACTGCTCGCACGCCATGAGTGTGTTTTCAATCAAGGTGGCGACTGTCATAGGGCCGACCCCGCCAGGTACAGGGGTGATATGACTGGCTCTTTCATACGCGACATCGTACTCAATATCCCCGATTAATTTACCGTCATCCATGCGGTTGATGCCCACATCAATCACGATTGCCCCGGGTTTTATCCAATCGCCAGGGATGAACTTAGGTTTACCGACCGCAACCACGAGCACATCGGCTTGTCGAACATGCGTTTCTAAATCTTGGGTAAATCGATGGCAGGTGGTGGTGGTGCAGCCGGCGAGCAACAGCTCCAACGTCATCGGGCGACCGACAATATTGGATGCTCCCACAACCACAGCATGTTTACCACGTAGCGGTACATTATAACGATCGAGAAGAGTAATAATTCCTTTCGGCGTGCACGAGCGTAGTGTCGGCATACGTTGGCACAAGCGGCCCACATTAAAAGGATGAAAACCATCTACATCTTTATCTGGGCGGATTCGTTCCAATACGGACGTGGCATCAATCCCAGCCGGCAACGGCAGTTGAACGAGAATACCATCAATGCAGTCATCGTCATTCAAAGTGTCAATCAACGAGAGTAGCTCATGCTGTGAGCAAGAGGCTGGGAGGTCATAGGAGCGTGATACAAATCCGACTTCGTCACAGACTCGGCGTTTACTCCCCACGTAAACTTGTGATGCAGGGTCCGAGCCGACCAAAATAACGGCTAAACCAGGTGCGCGGCGACCTGCCTCTGTGCGGGCGGCGACGCGTGCAGCGACCTCACGACGCACCGTTTGCGCGATCAGCTTTCCATCAATCAATTGTGCGGCCATAACTATCCTTTGGCTAAAGCAATATTCGTCAGTATTGTGACAAAAATCGCGGCTAAAAGCTATTACGCAAACGTTTGCTTTGGTTTTGATGGCGGAATATGCCAGATATCCTATTGAGAGAGAATATCACGTCATTGTCTAGCCCTTCGCGTCATTAGGTTGGCAAAGTGGCCCAAAAAAGCGATAGACGGTGATTGACAATAAAATGGCGCGGTTTTGAGCAACTAGGTCAACATTTTAGGGAAAAGCGTTGACGGGACCTGACGTCGCTTTATAATCCACGCTGCATATCGTTATTGCGCCCTTAGCTCAGTTGGATAGAGCAACGGCCTTCTAAGCCGTGGGTCACAGGTTCGAATCCTGTAGGGCGCGCCATTCTTATGCGTCTCCCCGTATTTGCCTTGTCTGAGTGCTCTGAAAATAATCAATCGCGCATAAAACAGTAAAATCTGTGATCTTACGCGGTTGAATTGTGAGATATCACCCCAATTTCGATATTGAAACGCCATCGGTTGCCCCTTGTCTCGACTCAGTTGACGGGTGCCGCTATAATAGCGCGTCTTAATTTTCAGTCTCGGATGAGATAGCTCGATACGCCAATTGCGTGTATCCGGATTCGCAGGGGCTATGACGGACTCATAGCTCGGATGATGCCACCAGTCAAACTGGTAAACATCACTCAGTACCCCTGAGTAAATTTGAGGTTAAATTTATAATGCAAGTTACCGTTGAAACCACCGAAGGCCTTAAGCGCCAAATGACCATCACAGTGCCTGCTGCCAATATCGATGATGCAGTCACTAAAGAGCTACGCAATATCGCTAAGAATCGTCGTTTTGATGGTTTCCGTAAAGGTAAAGCGCCATTGAAAATGGTGTCACGTATGTACGGTGATACCGTGCGTCAAGACGTGCTGGGCGAAGTGATGCAGCGTCACTTTATTGAAGCGATGATCCAGGAAAAAGTGAACCCAGCGGGCGCACCAACCTTTACCCCTGTAGAGAACGAAGCAGGAAAAGATCTGGTATTTAAAGCTGACTTTGAAGTGTATCCAGAGGTTGAGCTACAAGGCCTAGACGCGATCAGCGTCGAAAAGCCAAAAGCCGACGTACAAGAAAGCGACGTTGAAGAAATGCTCACCACCTTGCGCAAGCAACAAGCGAGCTGGGTAGAAGCAGAAGGTGAAGCGAAAGATAACAGCCGTGTGACGCTGGACTTCGTCGGCACCATCGACGGTGAAGAATTTGAAGGCGGCAAAGCCGAAGGCTTCCAGCTAGAAATGGGTCAGGGTCGCATGATCCCAGGCTTTGAAGACGGTCTTGTCGGCAAAAAAGCGGGCGAAGAATTCACCATCGACGTGAACTTCCCTGAAGACTACCATGCTGAAAACTTGAAAGGCAAAGCGGCTCAGTTCGCGATTAAACTGCATCAAGTAGAAGAGCAAGAGCTACCCGAGCTAACAGAAGAATTCGTTCAGCGCTTCGGCATTGCAGATGGCAGTGTTGAAGGCCTGAAAGCGGAAGTACGCAAAAACATGGATCGCGAACTCAAGCAAGCGATCAAAAACAAGGTAAAAGAACAAGTACTGGACGGTCTGGTTGAGCAAAACCAAATCGACGTACCGTCAGCCTTGATTGACCAAGAAATTGGCACATTGCGTCAGCAAGCGGCACAACGTTTTGGTGGCAACATGGATAGCGCTTCTCAGCTACCGCGTGAGCTATTTGAAGAGCAAGCGAAGCGTCGTGTTAGCGTCGGCCTGCTGCTTGGCGAAGTGATCAAGTCTGAAGAGCTTAAAGCCGATGATGAGCGCGTTAAAGCACTGATCGAAGAAATGGCGTCTGCGTATGAAGACCCATCAGAAGTTGTCGCTTACTATGAAAAAGACGAGAAGCTGATGGAAAATATGCGTAACGTTGCGCTTGAAGAGCAAGCGATCGATGCGTTATTAGCAAAAGCAACCGTTACTGAAGCTGAAGTCGGTTTCAGTGATCTAATGAACGCTTCTCAGCAAGCGTAATTCGGATTAAAAAACGTCTGTGTTTTATTGACACTGCGTAAACGTATCTGCTTACAATGGCCCTAATGACTTGTCATTCGGGCCATTTTTTCCATCTATTGGTCGCAATGGTGATGAAACCAATCGACGTTAGAGAGCCTTGTTTTTAAGTAAAAACTCTCGATGGATCATCAAGCTGCATACACCGATATAAGATTTTAGTGACCTGTTACAGCATTTTGTGCTAAACCTTGGTTAAGGCAAGAGTGATAACAAATTCGATTAGGGATATTACGTTATGAGCCATCAAGATAGAAATGCCATGCCACCCATTACGGACGCCCTTGTCCCTATGGTGGTGGAACAAACCTCGCGCGGTGAGCGCTCTTACGATATTTACTCTCGCCTACTCAAAGAACGCATTATCTTCCTGACAGGGCAAGTGGAAGACCAAATGGCGAACTTGATTGTGGCGCAGATGCTGTTCTTGGAATCTGAGAACCCAGAAAAAGACATTTATCTGTATATTAACTCACCAGGCGGCGTGGTGACTGCGGGGATGGCGATTTATGACACCATGCAGTTTATTAAACCGGACGTGAGCACCTTATGTACAGGCCAAGCCTGTTCGATGGGCTCTTTCCTGCTTGCGGGTGGCGCCAAAGGTAAGCGTTATTGTTTACCAAACTCGCGCGTGATGATTCACCAGCCGCTAGGGGGCTTCCAAGGCCAGGCGTCTGATATTGAAATTCATGCGCAGGAAATGATCAAAACGAAGCACCGTCTCAACACTATATTGGCTGAACATACTGGCCAGCCGATGGAAGTGATCGAGCGCGATACTGACCGTGATAATTTCATGGCGGCGCAAGAAGCGGTGGACTATGGCTTAGTTGACGCCGTATTGAGTCAACGAGACTAAACCCAATTCGCCGCAGAGCGTTGAAATGAGACAAACTTCGCTCATTAGCCAAGGCTTGATGGTTGTTGGGTCGGAAAAAGTGGCCGATTTGTTGTAAACTCAACATAAGGCAACGACGGGCAAGTGCCCCAAAGAGGTTAGCGAATGACAGACAAGCGAAAAGACGGTGGAAGCGGAAAGCTGCTTTACTGCTCATTCTGTGGTAAGAGCCAACACGAAGTTCGCAAGTTAATTGCTGGGCCATCGGTCTACATTTGTGACGAATGTGTTGACCTATGTAATGACATTATCCGTGAAGAGATCAAAGAAGTGATGCCGAAGCGTGAAGGTGATTCTTTACCTGCGCCAAGCGAAATTCGCGAGCATCTGGACGATTATGTCATTGGCCAAGAGCAAGCTAAAAAAGTGCTTTCGGTTGCGGTATACAACCACTACAAACGCTTGCGAAACGGCGATAAAAGCGCCGAGGGCGTGGAGCTAGGTAAGAGTAATATCCTGCTGATTGGCCCCACAGGGAGTGGTAAAACACTGCTGGCTGAAACTCTCGCCCGCTTCTTGGATGTGCCATTTACGATGGCTGATGCAACGACATTAACCGAAGCCGGTTATGTGGGTGAAGACGTCGAAAATATCATCCAAAAGCTGCTGCAAAAGTGTGACTACGACGTCGCTAAAGCAGAGCGCGGCATCGTGTATATCGATGAAATCGACAAGGTGTCACGTAAATCGGATAATCCATCGATTACCCGTGATGTTTCTGGCGAAGGCGTACAGCAAGCCCTGCTTAAACTGGTCGAGGGAACGGTTGCATCGATCCCGCCACAAGGTGGGCGTAAACATCCACAACAAGAGTTTCTCCAGGTTGATACCTCGAAAATTCTATTTATTTGTGGTGGTGCGTTTGCAGGACTAGACAAAGTGGTGGAGCAGCGTGTTGATACCGGCTCTGGCATTGGTTTTGGCGCGCAAGTAAAAGGCGCGACTGATCGGTCAGTCGACGAGTTCTTCGGCAAAGTAGAACCAGAAGATATGGTTAAATATGGCCTGATCCCTGAGTTCATCGGCCGTTTGCCAGTGACTGCTGTGCTTAGAGAGCTTGATGAAGACGCACTCGTACAGATTTTGCGTGAGCCAAAAAATGCCATCACCAAACAATACAGCGCGCTGCTTGAGCTGGATGGTGTCGAGCTTGAGTTCCGTGATGACGCCCTACGTGCGATCGCCAAAAAAGCGATGACCCGCAAAACAGGTGCACGAGGTTTGCGTTCGATTGTGGAATCTGTGCTGCTAGATACTATGTATGATCTGCCATCCATGAAAGGGGTGACCAAGGTCGTCATTGATGACTCAGTGATCCGAGGCGAATCCGCACCTCTATTGATGTATGAACACACTGAGAATCAAGCCGCAGGCGGTGAATAACGCTTTCACTTGTTTTATCAGCGATAAAGAAAAAAGGGAGTTATCACTCCCTTTTTTATTTTCTGACGGTTGAGCCGTTGAAACCTGTCCAACAGACCCCATATACTCTTAATCAGATTGAACGGAAGAGAGAAGCATATGAACTTGGAGCGTTCCGAGCGCATTGACATTCCGGTGCTGCCACTTCGGGATGTGGTGGTTTATCCTCACATGGTGATCCCGCTCTTTGTGGGAAGGGAAAAGTCGATACGCTGCCTTGAAGCGGCGATGGACAACGATAAGCAGATTCTATTGGTGGCGCAAAAAGATGCGGCAACCGATGACCCAAGTATCTCAGATTTATATACCGTTGGTACGGTAGCAACCATCCTACAGCTTCTTAAACTTCCAGACGGAACGGTAAAAGTTCTGGTCGAAGGGATGCAGCGTGCAAGTATTGACCAGTTTAGTGAAGACGATTTCTTCACCGCGCAAGCTGATTATCTAACCACGCCAAGTTTGGATGAGCGCGAGCAAGAAGTTCTGGTACGGACGGCGATCAGCCAGTTTGAAGGCTTTATTAAGCTCAATAAAAAGATTCCGCCGGAAGTACTGACGTCGCTAAATGGGATTGAAGAGGCGGCCCGTCTCGCTGATACCATTGCGGCCCATATGCCGCTTAAGCTTGAAGATAAGCAACAAGTTCTTGAGCTTGTTGATATTTCCGAGCGTCTAGAATATCTGATGACGATGATGGAATCTGAGATTGACTTGCTGCAAGTCGAAAAGCGGATCCGTGGTCGCGTCAAAAAACAGATGGAAAAAAGCCAGCGCGAGTATTATCTCAACGAGCAAATGAAGGCCATCCAGAAAGAACTGGGTGAGCTAGACGATGCGCCGGATGAGTTTGAAACGCTGAAGCAGAAAATCGAAGAATCAAAAATGCCGCAGGAAGCACGGGAAAAAACCGAGCAAGAACTGCAAAAGCTTAAAATGATGTCGCCGATGTCTGCCGAAGCCACAGTGGTACGCAGTTATATTGACTGGATGATCAGCGTACCTTGGGCGAAACGCTCGAAAGTGAAGAAAGATTTAGCGCGCGCTGAAGAAGTATTGAATGCCGATCATTACGGCCTTGAGCGTGTCAAAGACCGGATTTTGGAGTATCTTGCGGTTCAAAACCGGATGAAAAAACTAAAAGGTCCGATTCTTTGTTTAGTCGGCCCTCCGGGGGTCGGTAAAACGTCTTTGGGGCAATCTATCGCTCGGGCGACGGGACGTAAATATACCCGTATGGCACTGGGCGGGGTTCGCGATGAAGCGGAAATCCGAGGTCACCGTCGTACCTACATCGGTTCGTTGCCCGGTAAATTGATCCAGAAAATGTCAAAAGTTGGCGTGCGTAACCCACTATTTTTGTTGGATGAGATCGATAAAGTCTCCTCCGACATGCGTGGCGATCCTTCCTCTGCGTTGTTAGAAGTGTTGGATCCCGAACAAAATAACGCCTTCAACGATCATTACTTAGAAGTGGACTATGACCTTTCTGATGTAATGTTTGTAGCAACATCGAACTCGATGAATATCCCTGGCCCATTGTTGGATCGGATGGAAGTGATTCGTCTATCGGGTTACACCGAAGATGAAAAATTGAATATTGCCAAGCGTCATTTAGTGGATAAACAAGTTTCACGGAATGGTTTGAAGCCGCACGAGATCACTATCGAAGACTCGGCGATTATCGGCATTATTCGTTACTACACTCGTGAAGCGGGCGTGCGTAATCTAGAGCGTGAAATTTCTAAGCTGTGCCGTAAAACGGTTAAAGAAATTTTGCTCGATAAAGACCTAACGCAAGTCACGGTAACCAATGACAATCTATCCGACTATTTGGGTGTGCGTCGCTTCGATTATGGTAAAGCCGATGAGCAAAATCGTATCGGTCAAGTTACCGGTCTCGCTTGGACCGAAGTGGGCGGTGATCTGTTAACGATTGAAACCGAGTCCATGCCTGGTAAAGGTAAACTGACACATACCGGCTCATTGGGTGATGTGATGCAAGAATCGGTGCAAGCGGCCATGACAGTGGTGCGTAGCCGAGCCGATAAGTTGGGGATTAATAGCGACTTCTATGAAAAGCGTGACATCCATGTGCACGTTCCAGAAGGTGCGACACCGAAAGACGGCCCCAGCGCGGGCATCGCGATGTGTACAGCTTTGGTCTCAAGCCTCACGGGTAACTCAGTGCGCTCCGACGTAGCGATGACTGGCGAAATCACGCTGCGCGGCGAAGTGCTTCCGATTGGTGGATTGAAAGAGAAGCTGCTAGCGGCACGGCGCGGTGGGATCAAAACGGTGGTGATTCCAAAAGAAAATGAGCGTGACTTGGAAGACATTCCAGCCAATGTGAAAGAAGAATTATCGATTCATCCAGTACGATGGATTGATGACGTGTTAACCATTGCATTAGTGAATAATCCGCTTGGGATTGAGCTGGTTGACGCTGAAAAGAGTGACATGCAGCAAAATTAAGCAACGTAAAACGCTGACAGACCGCAAAAGGCTTGTCAGCGTTTTTTTTGCTCGCTAACGTTGCTCTGGCGTACTGTCTGCATGGGGCAGGCAGTTGCTTACAACGTCTTGCGTCGACAAAGCGTCTGTTATTGAAACCGCAATGCGCATAGGATTTGCGGAGAAGTTATTTAAGGGGATGAAAAAGTGAATAAGTCGGAACTGATTGATCATATTGCAGAGAGTGCTGATATTTCTAAAGCCTCGGCGGGGCGAGCACTGGATGCGTTCGTAGACTCTGTCTCTGACACACTCAAGTCAGGTGATCAAGTCGCACTCGTCGGTTTTGGTACCTTCTCAGTGCGCGAACGTGCCGCACGTAAGGGACGCAACCCGCAAACCGGTGCTGAAATTGATATTGCCGCTGCAAAAGTACCGGGCTTTAAAGCCGGTAAAGCGTTAAAAGACGCGGTAAACGAGTAATTATCACGTGAGGTCGTGCCGAATTATTCGCGTTTGACAGGGTGTTGGAGCTGCAAAGCCACTAACAACCGCGTATAATTCGGTGCACAAGAGCGTAAAGGCGCATCAAAAGATGCGCCTTTTTAGTTGAAAAACAACCAGTCCAAACCAGTTGGAGTACCGGCCCGTTATGATGGAACGTATACGCGAAGGCACCAATAGTCTTCCGGTTAAGATCATTTTAAGCCTTATTATCTTTTCCTTTGCTTTTGCCGGTGTCGGTAGTTATCTGGCCGGTGGATCTACACCGCCTGCTGCAACCGTCGGTGATAAAGAAATTAGCCGAGCGGAACTGGATCGCGCGTATCAAAATGAGCGTGCACGTATGCAGCAACAAGCGGGCGAGCAATTCAATCAGCTTCTCGGTAACCCCGAATACGTAAAACGTTTTCGCCAAAATATTCTTGATCGTATGGTGAATGACTTGCTTTTAGAGCACGAAGCCAGTGAATTAGGATTACGCGTCAGTGACGCACAAGTGAAAGCGGCGATCCGTGCCATGCCTCAATTCCGTCAGGCGGGTCAGTTTAATAACGAGCGTTATCAAGCGGCATTGCGTCAAACCGGTATGAGTGCAGATGAATTTGCTAACTATATGCGCACGGATTTAATGCGCCAGCAGTTGGTCAATGGCTTACAAACAACTGCATTCGTATTACCTAGCGAACTGGAAAGCTTATACCGTCTCGAAGCACAGAGCCGTGAAGTGCGCACTTTAACCTTGCCAGTTGAGGACTTTGCCAACCAGGTGTCGTTAACGGATGAGGAGCTGGAAGCCTATTACCAAGCGAATCGTGATGATTATATTCAACCACGTATGGTGAAAGTCGCGTATGTGGAATTAACCGGTGAAGGGCTAGCCAGTGACATTCAAGTCACGGATGAAGACATTGCCACTTACTACCAAGACAACCAATCTCAGTATGGCTCACAAGAGCGCCGTAAGGTTAGCCACATCTTAATTGAAGGAATAGGAGACGACGCCAAAGCTCGTGCTCAACAAGCGTTAGATCGCCTCAAGCAAGGTGAAGCGTTTGCGACCTTGGTCAAGGAAGTTTCTGATGACACCTTTAGTGCCGAGCAAAACGGATCATTGGATTGGATCGAACCCGGTGTGATGGATCCTGCGTTTGAAAAAGCCGCTTACGCACTGGCGCAAAAAGGCGATATTAGTGGCTTAGTTAAATCTGATTTCGGCTATCATATCATTCGCTTAGATGATATTGACCCAGCCGATGTTACGCCATTGTCTGACGTAAAAGACGACATTCGTCTTGCTCTGCAACAAGAGCAAGCGGCGGATCGTTTCTATGCACAGTCAACGCAACTGGCTGAAGTAGCGTTTGAAGAGGCGAATGGCCTTGAGCCAGCCGCAGAGGCGGTGAATGCGAAGGTGCAGTTTACGGATTACTTTGCGCTCGATAATGCCCAAGGCTTAATGGCGCGCCCTCAAATCCAGCAAGCGCTTGATAGCTATGATGTGCGTGAAAATGGCCTTAACTCTGAGCTGATTGAGCTGTCAGGTGAGCACGCGATTGTGGTGCGTCTCGACGATGTGAAGCCTGAAAAGCAATTGAGTTTTGCCGAAGTAAAAGACCAAGTGCAGGCGACGCTCGCGGTAGAAAAAGGCCGTCAGCAGGCGCAAGAAAAAGCGGACCAATTGGTCGCGCAACTTGAGCAGACCGGTACGCTAGATCAGCGTGATTATGTGTTCAGTGATGCGCAAGTGATCAATCGTGTTTCTCAGCAGCAAGCGGTGTCGGAGCTCGCTTTCTCGTTGCCTCAGCCTAACGAAACAGGCGCAAGTTATGGGGTGACGCAGAACCGTCAGGGCGATATTGTGGTGGTTGCGCTGGATAACGTGATTAACCCTGCGATGCCAGACATTAGCCCACAAAGCCAAATGGCCGATCGCGTTGCACGTGCGATGAGCAATATGTCTTTGTCTGCCACACTCGAAGCGCTGCGTGAGCAAGTGGATGTGACTTATGCAGAGGTTGACGCACAACAATAAGCGAGAGCAGTGAGCGTTTAAACGCGAGAAAGCGCTCAGCGTGAGCGCTTAACAGGATCGCAGAGAGTTAGACGTCTCTCGCATTCGTTTGTGTGAAAATAGAAAAACGACGCTAGGATTTTGTCCTGCGTCGTTTTTCTGTTTGCGGGGACATGAAAAGGCGCAAGCAGTGATTTACCGTGTCGGCGATATTGATGACATGGAGATCAAAAATGAAACACCTACTATCCAGTATTCTATTTGTGTTGGCACTGGTGACTGCGCCCACTGTGCTAAGCGCCAGTCAAGATGCGTCTCAGTCCTCTGAACAGGTTGAGACGCGCTCGGTGGATATTAACACTGCCAGTGTACAAATCCTCTCAGAGCAGCTCCGCGGTATTGGCCCTGCCAAAGCGAAAGCCATCGTCGACTATCGCCAGAAACACGGAAAGTTCGCCTCACCAGACGATTTAGTCGAAGTAAAAGGCATTGGCGCATCGACATTGGAGAAAAACCGCGACCGGATTAACGTGTCGTCATAGTGATGGAGAGTTCAGCGCAAAGACGTCACCGTCTTTGCGCGAATAATCCTTGTGTCTGCCGGCCGGAATGCACACAATGAAATCTGGTTGTAGGAAAGTAGCAGGACGCAATGACTCACAAACAAAGTCACTTTTTTGCTCATCTTGCCCGGATGAAGCTGATTTACCGTTGGCCTTTGATGCGCAATGTTTCCGTCGAAAATATCTCTGAACACAGTTTACAAGTCGCGTTTGTCGCCCACGCCTTAGCGCTTATTCACAATAAACGTTTTGAAGGGCAGTACCAGCCAGAACGTATTGCGGTACTGGCGATGTTTCATGACTGTAGCGAAGTCATCACAGGCGATTTACCCACCCCGGTCAAATACTTTAATCCGTCGATTGCCGCTGAATATAAAAAAATCGAGAAAATGGCGGAGAAAAAGTTGATCGCCATGCTGCCGCCAGAGCTGCAGGATGAATACAGCGGGTTAATTGATTCAGACCATATTGATCCAGATGATTATTTGTTGGTGAAACAAGCGGATATTTTATGTGCTTACTTAAAGTGTTTGGAAGAAATCGCCGCCGGTAATCATGAATTTGAGCAAGCCAAGAAGCGACTTGAAGCATCACTAGAAAAGCGTCGTTCGCCAGCCACCGATTACTTTATGGCCACCTTCGTGGATAGCTTCACCTTATCGCTGGATGAGATCAGTGACGATGGATTTTGAACTACCAGATACCTGGCAAACACGCCAGATGAGCAATGAGAACAAGAAGCGCCGTCACGATAAGCGTACCGTTTATCAGCGTGACCGTGCGCGTATTTTACATTCAGCCGCATTTCGTCGCTTACAAGCCAAAACACAGGTGTTGGGGGCTGAGCATAGCGACTTTTATCGCACCCGTTTAACCCACTCGCTCGAGGTATCACAAATTGGCACCGGCATTGTTGCGCAGCTTAAAGAAAGACAGCCTGAGTTTCGGCCACTTTTACCGTCCACTGGGCTGATGGAAAGCTTATGTCTTGCCCATGACATTGGCCACCCGCCATACGGGCACGGTGGTGAAGTGGCATTAAATTATATGATGCGAAACGACGGTGGCTTCGAAGGCAATGCCCAGACATTTCGGGCCGTGACGCTGCTTGAACCTTATACCCAACATCATGGCATGAACTTGGCGCGTCGCACTTTGCTGGGCGTAATGAAATACCCCGCGTTTATCAGCGCCGCACACAATGGTTCACAGCCAACGCCTGTCAGCGACTTTCGTCATCTTAAAGCGCGTGATTGGCAACCTGCTAAAGGTATTTATGATCATGACAGTGTACGCCGAAACTGGGTACTTGAGCCGTTCAGTGCCGCCGATCGGGCGTTATTTTTGACGTTCAGAGACAACACGCCTGCTGACCAGCATCGCAAGACGCGTTATAAGTCGTTGGATTGCTCCATTATGGAGTTAGCGGATGACATCGCTTATGGTGTCCATGATCTGGAAGATGCAATTGTGATGGGATTGGTCACCCGCGAACAATGGCAAGAGGCTGTGGCAAGTTATATCGCTGAATGCGGTGATCCTTGGTTAGAAGCCAATATTGGTGAACTGAGCGAACAAATGTTCGGTCCTCCGTATGAGCGCAAAGATGCGATCGGAGCCTTGGTCAACACCTTATTAACCTCCGTCGAGGTGACCCCGACGGTTCAAGATGGAACCTACCGCTTTACGTCTCCTTTGTTAGCCTGGAACGCCTATCTAACCGAGGTGATGGCTGGCGTGCTGGAGGTACTGAAGCGATTTGTCAGTGAATTTGTAGTGAAGCAGCCTGAGCTTCAGGTGGTTGAGTATAAAGGTCAGCAATTGGTGATGGAGTTGTTTGACGCTTTTGCCTCTGATCCCGAGCGCCTGTTGCCTAAAGACTATCGACAAGATTGGTTAACAGCACAAACCGCAGGGGAGTCGGGCATGCGCGTGATTGCCGATTACTTATCGTCGATGACAGACAGTTTTGCCCAGAAGCTACACAGCACCATGTTTACCGCCGCGAGCAACGGTCCTTTGTACGCTATTCGCTAGGACGGGGATGATTGGATGATACCGGCATAAAGGCAAGCTGGCGTTCGATCATCGCCTCAAAGCTTGTGAGTAAGGGCTGATAATGTTCACGATCACCACTTAACTCACTCAGTGCAGCAAATCCGGCCTCAAGGGTCGAAAGGGCCCCTAGCTTACTACTTTTGCGGATGGTGTATTGGCTCGGTGGCATGGTGGTAATCTTGACTGTGGGTAAATCATGGAGATTCTTTGATAACTGATACAGTTTGTAAGCTTTTTTCCATGTTCCGTCGAGTAATATGATCCCCCATGGTATCTCGCGGCCGCTTTCTTTGGCTGATGCTAATGGCTTGGTCAGCGATGATAGAGCGATAGCATGCTCGCCCGGATATAACACTGCGTAGCGGCGCTGGGACCGTGCGAGCCTTTCATTCAGCGCGCGGTGCTCGCTAAAATCTTCTCCTATCCAACGCTCACAATGCTCTAATGCTAACGCGAGTAAACAAGCACTGTTTTTCGGGTGCGAGACTTCATCGGGATGCTGCAAGATAATCACCGGGATTGTATTGGTGATTGGTGTAATGGCATCGCATACGCAAATGGCTTTCGCTTTATGGCAAGATGAGCAGTATCGAGACATGATGGTCACTGTTTAATAACGGAATCAAGCAGCGTTTTACCGCTGCTTGATAATAAACGCAAGGTCGATTAAGCCGTTAGGTGGCTTGGCTATAACCGCAGAGAAAACGCTCAAAACGACTGATTGCCATTTCCAAATCATCCACCCGCGGGAGCGTGACTAACCGGAAATGGTCCGGCTGTTGCCAGTTAAAGCCGGTGCCGTGCACCATGAGGACTTTTTCTTGCAACAAAAAGTCGAGCATCAGCTTTTCGTCGTTATGGATGCTGTAGCGCTTGGTGTCGATTTTAGGAAACAAATACAATGCTCCCTTGGGTTTTTTACAACTGACACCAGGGATCTGATTGATCAGCTCATAGGCTTTGTCGCGCTGCTCCAGTAATCGACCGCCCGGCAGGATCAATTCGTTAATGCTTTGATAGCCGCCGAGCGCAGTTTGAATCGCATGCTGCATCGGTACGTTGGCACACAGGCGCATCGACGCCAGCATTTCAAGCCCATCGATATAACCACGCGCATGCTGTTTGGGCCCGGTCACTAGCATCCAACCGGCACGAAAACCACAGACTCGATAGGCTTTAGACAAACCGTTAAAGGTCAAACAAAGCACATCGGGAGCGAGGGTAGCGATAGAATAATGCTGCGCCCCGTCATAGAGAATTTTATCGTAAATCTCGTCGGCAAAAATGATCAAATTATGCTGGCGGGCCAGCTCGACAACCTGCAACAAAAAGTCACGGCTATAGACGGCGCCGGTCGGGTTATTGGGGTTAATCAGCACCAGTCCGCGAGTCTTTGGCGTAATTTTGCGCTTGATATCGTCTAAATCTGGATACCAATCAGATTCCTCATCACACAGATAGTGGACTGGATTACCGCCTGATAACGATGCTGCGGCTGTCCAAAGTGGATAATCCGGCGAGGGCACGAGTAGCTCATCGCCATTATTCAGTAACGCTTGCATGGCCATGACGATCAGTTCGGAGGCGCCATTGCCCAGGTAGACATCTTCGACATCCAGATCCATCAAGCCGCGCTTTTGGTAGTGCTGTACAACGGCTTTTCGGGCTGAATAAAGGCCCTTCGAATCACAATATCCTTGCGAGGTCGGCAAATTCCGAATCACATCGACCAGGATTTCGTCTGGGGCATCAAAACCAAACGGCGCAGGATTGCCGATATTGAGCTTTAAAATCCGGTGGCCTTCCTCTTCTAGCCGTTTGGCTTCTTTCATCACTGGGCCGCGAATGTCATAACAGACATTATCCAGCTTGGCGGACATACCGATTGGTTGCATTACCCTTCCTGTCAATCAAAGGTGAAAATTGTTATTAGGCTTTTTAAGTAACTTACACTATTTCTCACCCTCTTCGAAAGATGGTTGATCGATTTGATAAGCATTGGTTGAATCGAGTGCTGTTTCGCTTGTGTCGGCAAAAAATCAGCCAATTTTAACCGAAGACTGATCTAGCGCATATTTGTCTTATGCCCTGACAGGTTAGACTGACAAGCAAGAATAACGTGCTACATAAATAGCAGCAGGTACAGACTTGCGAATAGGACTGCCGCCTAGGCGGTTGGAGGATGTCGTGACTACCTTGATTCAAGCGGCCAATCACTTGCAAAGCCAGTTGGCGATCAGTCAAGCGCCAACACAGGTGCAAACCGATTTTACTTGGCCAGGAGATTTATCACCGATTGCGTGGCTAGACGCCCAGCCTGTCTACCCGAAAAGCTATTGGCAGTCGCGTGATGGCCGGGAAGAGGTGCTAGTACTGGGCGCTTGTCGTCAGTTTACGCAAATTCAGCAGGCGCAGGCTAGCTTATTACCCGAGCAGCGAATCTGGGGATGCGTTGCGTTTGATGATACACCAGGCAGTGGTGATTTCTTTCTTCCCGTGGTGGAGCTTATTCGTCGCGATAAGCAGTGGCAGCTTTGTGTCAATCTTATCGCTGAAACCGACAGCCAAGCTATTCTCAGCCAAATTATCTGGCAAGGCCGACCCCTCGCGCCGATGGCTGGACGAATCCGTCAAGAAGTACATACCCCAAACCATCATCAATGGTGTCACTCGGTGACGCGTGCATTGTCAAACATGGCCCACACTGAGCTGAAAAAAGTGGTGCTTGCGCGGCAAACCCGTTTAACCTTGGACGGGGCGGTGAGCGGTGGACAGCTTCTTAGCCACAGCCAACAACATAACAGCGAGAGTTTCCATTTTCTGTTCGCAACGGGGCCTGACGACGCTTTTGTCGGGTCGACCCCAGAGCGACTCTATCGGCGTCGAGATTGTCGCGTGACCACAGAAGCGGTCGCGGGCACCGTACGTCGCGGCGCGAGCTTTAGTGAAGATCATCATCTCGGTGAGTGGTTGCTAAACGACAGTAAAAACGTTCATGAGAATCAGTTGGTCGTTGATGATATTTTTGCCGGCTTACGGCGTCATTCGTTAACGATTACCGTTGATCCTGAACCCCATTTGATTGTGCTCCGTCATCTTCAGCATTTGCGTCGTCGTATTAGTGCCATCGTTGGTCCTGGTGTCGATGACAGTGTGATCTTGGGCGCGCTTCAACCGACTGCTGCGGTGGCGGGACTTCCTCGTGATACGGCCCGCGCGTTTCTCGCCGAACAAGGGATCACACGCGGTCGTTACAGTGGAGCCGTGGGCTATATTTCACAACGTGAAAGCCAATTTTGTGTGGCGATCCGAAGCGCGCAATTGACCGATAATACGGTGGATTTATTTGCGGGGGCAGGAATTGTTCCCGGCTCTGATCCTGAGGCTGAGTGGCATGAGTTAGATAACAAACTGACGACCATGCGTCAGTGTCTCCCTTATCGTCATGCTCAAGAGCACGACGACGCCATTGTTGGAGTGTGTTAATGTCGCTGACACTCACGCATATATGGGCCGAAACCCTTATCGACGAGTTATCGCGCTTGGGCGTCAAACATATTTGTATTGCCCCAGGATCGCGATCGACGCCGCTCACACTGGCCGCCGTGAAACAAAGTCAGCACCCTCAGCGTCCGGTGACCTTACATTGTCACTTTGATGAACGTGGTCTTGGTTATCTTGCCTTAGGCTTAGCCAAAGCCGGACAGGCACCGGTGGCGGTGATTGTCACTTCCGGAACCGCGGTGGCGAATTGTTTGCCTGCGGTAGTCGAGAGCGGGTTAACCGGTGAGCCATTAATTATTCTGTCTGCAGATCGTCCGTTTGAATTGGTCGATTGCGGGGCGAACCAAGCGATTGTGCAGCGCGATCTGTTTTCGTCCCATGTTACTGCCCAACTGGATTTACCTACGCCAGACGCGGGGATGCCACTGAGTGCTTTATTGACCAAGGTGGATCAGGTGCTTGCCCATCAAGCGGCACGTGGTGGCAGTGTGCATATTAATTGCCCGTTTCGAGAGCCATTCTATGGCGAACGAGATGCAGCGCTTGAGGCTGAGATCCGTGCGCCGATTGCTAACTGGTATCAAAGCCAACAAAGCTATACGCGCCATCATGGACGGTTTTCTACGCCGATAGAGCGAGATAGCCTCCCGCCCAGTTTGCCACCCGATCGCCCCGTAAAAACGGTGATTGTGGCGGGTGCGCTGCCGCACGGATTATCAGCATCGGTTAACCGCTTAGCCACAGCGCTGAATGCGGTGGTATTAGCCGACCCGCAATCGGGCATCACGAGCACGGCACCTGGCTACGATCTTTGGTTAAACCATCCCAACTTGCAGGCGCAGTTGTCTCAGGCGCAATGGGTGATCCAGCTCGGCGGGCGTTTAGTGTCAAAACGCTTGGGACAATGGTTGGCGCAAACCTCGGCGCAATATTGGTTGGTGACGGATAACGCGCAGCCACTTGACCCTCATCATCGGGCGGTTGAACAGTGCGTTGTCGACAAGCGCCACTGGTCGTTATGGCTTGATGCACTGACTGACCAGGTGCGTGCGGCGTGCTCAACGTCTGAAGGGCTCACTTCGTCGGCGGACTCGCCCCTTGTTTGGCAACAAACATTGACGAATGAGGCGAGAGCACAGATGGAGAAAGCGACTGACAGGCTCTCTCCCTCATTGCTGTCAGAGCACCGCTTATTTCAACAATTACCCACGATGCTTCCCGAGCACGTCGATATTTTTATCGGCAACAGCCTAGCGATTCGTTTGGCGGATATTTGGTCGCAACTTGGCGCCTATCCGGTGTTTGCCAATCGCGGTGCGTCAGGCATTGACGGGCTATTTGCCTGCGCTGCAGGCGTTCAGCGATGCCGACGTCAGCCGATGCTGGTGGTGCTTGGCGACACGAGCGCGCTTTACGATCTTAATAGTCTTGCGCTATGGCGTGAGACGGCTGCCCCGGCAGCCATGCTTATCCTCAATAACAATGGCGGCGGCATTTTTGATTCCTTGCCAGTCGATCCGCAGCTTTGTGACGCCTATTATCGCATGCCGCACGGTCTGCGCTTTGAGCAGGTTGCCGCGCAGTTTTCCTTGAACTATCAACAACCAACCTGCGAATCTGATCTCGCTGCTGCGCTCGTCCAAGCGTTTAATACACCAGGGACTGATGTGATTGAAGTGGTGACGCCCGCGGGTGAAGCGGGGAAAATCTTAACAGAGCAACTTGCCAATATGGCAGCGCAGGAGGGGTGATGCTGGGGTATCAGCAGGGGGGCAAGGTGGACGGTCCCAAGGTGGTTTTTTTGCACGGTTTGCTGGGGAGTCAACAAGATTGGCAAGGTGTTACCTCGCGCTTAAAAGCCTGTCACTGGCTCTGTCTTGATTTACCCGGCCATGGTGACAGTGTTGATTGTCCAAGCGTTGATTTTGCCACTACTGTCGACGCGGTGCGCCAGACCTGTGACCAGGTGTGGGGGAATCTGCCAGCGTATTTAGTGGGGTATTCGCTTGGTGCGCGCATCGCGATGCATTTAGCCACCGCGTATCCAGCTCGTTGGCAGGGCGTATTCCTCGAAGCGGGACACCCTGGTTTACTGCATCGCCATGAACGTCATCAACGGTTGGCCCACGATCAAGCCTGGGCTCAGCGCTTTACGCATGAGCCGCTCTCGATGGTATTAAACGATTGGTATCAGCAATCGGTGTTTCAATCCCTTGATGCGACGCAGCGCGCCAAACTGATGACAGTGCGTGGTGACAACCATGGGCCCGCGATTGCCGCTATGCTCGATGCCACATCGCTCGGTCGGCAAGCTGATCTGCGTCCCGCATTAGGTGATGCGTTGCGACAAGGGTTGTCGATTGACTACCTTTGTGGGGAGCAAGATCCTAAGTTTATCTCGTTGGCCCACTCGCTACAGCGCACAACCGGGATCCCCTTCACTTTGATAAAAGGGGCGGGACATAATTGTCATTGGGCCAATCCGTCGTCGTTTGTGCAGGTGCTATCAGATAACGACCGGTTATCAGCGTAACGATTTTTATCTTCCAATTTTCGGGGCCTTGTACCCCATCAACCAATTAAGGGGAAAGCCATGGCTGTAACGCCGGGAATGACCGAACAAGAACTGTATGCACCCATTGACTGGATGCCGACTGAGCTAACGTTTAGCGATATTTTGTATCACAAATCCGCCGATGGTATTGCGCGTATCACCATTAACCGCCCTCAGGTTCGTAATGCGTTTCGTCCGCAAACCGTTAAAGAAATGATGCAAGCGCTCGCTGATGCGCGCTATGACAGCCGAGTAGGCGTGATCATTCTGACCGGTTTAGGCGAAAAAGCATTTTGCTCTGGGGGCGATCAATCGGTACGTGGTGATTATGGCGGCTATCAAGACGACGAAGGCACTCATCACCTGAATGTGCTCGACTTCCAGCGTCAGATCCGCACCTGTCCCAAACCTGTAATTGCCGCGGTTGCCGGTTATGCTGTCGGTGGTGGTCATGTTCTGCATATGATGTGTGATCTAACCATCGCGGCCGATAACGCCCAATTTGGTCAAACAGGCCCCAAAGTAGGCAGTTTCGACGGCGGCTGGGGTGCTTCTTATATGGCGCGGATTGTGGGGCAGAAAAAAGCGCGTGAAATCTGGTTCCTTTGCCGTTTTTACAATGCGCAAGAAGCGTTGGACATGGGACTGGTCAATACAGTGGTGCCCTTGGACGAGCTCGAGCGAGAGACCGTACGCTGGTGTCGCGAAGTGCTGCAGCATAGCCCAATGGCATTGCGGTGTTTAAAAGCGGCACTCAATGCCGATTGCGATGGTCAAGCAGGGCTTCAAGAATTAGCCGGCAACGCCACCATGATGTTTTACATGACCGACGAAGGGCAAGAAGGGCGAAATGCCTTTAACGAGAAACGTCGGCCAGAGTTTGATCGTTTCCCACGCAATCCATAGAGGTCTTTATGAGACAGGCACGGATATATCAATACACCTTGCCGGTCACTGCCGGTCTATTTTTACGTGACCAGCGTTTAACCCAGCGTGAAGGCTTGGTGGTGGAATTAAGCGAAGGTGCACAACGCGGGTGGGGCGAAATTGCCCCTTTGCCTGGGTTTAGTCAGGAAACCTTCGCCGAAGCACGGCACGCTCTGATTGCCGCAACCGCTGTTTGGTGTGATCACCGTAATATCGCCATGCCCCAATTGCCACCTTCGGTTGCATGGGGGTTAAGCATTGCCCAAGCGGAGTTGGATCAACGCTTGCCGACCCCGTCCTCGTTTCAGACGGTGCCCGTGTGTACCGGGGATCCGGACGCGCTATTCGCCGCACTGGGACATGTGTCGGGTGGCCCGCACTCGGATGATCCATCCGATGAAGCCAAAGTTAAAGTGGGTGAGTATGAAGTGGCGCGTGATCGCTTAATGGTGACCACGTTGCTCGATGCCATTCCTCACCTTAAGTTGCGTCTTGATGCCAATCGTCGTTGGCGGCCTGAACAACTTGCGGCCTTTTGGTGTGGTCTGAGTCAGGCGCATCAAGCGCGAATAAGCTGGATTGAAGAGCCCTGTCGTGATCCTTATCAGTCTCTTGCTCAAGCAGAGGCATTAGGGGTGCCATTAGCATGGGATGAAACCTTGCGAGATAGCGACGACACAGGGTTAAAAGAAAGTGATCATGTAAGGACTTGGGTGATCAAACCAACAATGATGGGTGATTTCGCGCAGGTGAATCAATCCGTTACACGCGCACACGCACTCGGTAAAATAGCCGTCATTAGCTCATCACTTGAAACCAGCTTGGGACTGACGCAATTATCGCGCGTTGCCAGCTCGCTCACCCCGAATGTTGTGCCTGGGCTCGATACCTTGGGCGTGTTTGAACAACAGCTGGATCGAACCTGGCCTGGCGCCAATCAGCCTTTGATTCCACTCGATGACCAGCCGTTAATTTGGGTCAATACCTTGTGACGTCGCCATGCTTTGCTTTTAACACCTGGCCGTGGCGTTACTGGGCGGTTGACGCGCCTGATGCCATCGCGATAGATAGCGAGACCCCCCTCACATGGCAGGCGTTGCGTGCTTTAGTCGATGCCCAGCAGCGGACGTTCAATGATGCGCCAGTGGTGGTATTAAATAGCCACGATGCCCTGCAGTCTTTGGTGGTCACCTTGTTGGCTGCTTGGCAAGCCGGTAAACAAACCTTGGTATTAAATCAGGCATTAAGTGCGGATGTACAAACGGCAGTGCTCGATAATCTAGGTCCTTTTCAATGGGCCCACGCTCACCAATCGGTGCCTGACGCGCAATCGGCACGCAATATGGCGCCTTGGCATATCGACATGCCGTTAACCCTTACCTTGACGTCAGGATCGACTGGCGCGCCCAAAGCGGTGGTACACGGCGCGCGTCAGCATCTTGCCAGTGCTGCCGGTCTGATCAAGCGGCTACCGTTTACAGGCGTCCGTGCCTCTCAAACGCCGGATCGTTGGTTGCTTTCTTTACCGCTTTATCACGTCTCTGGTCTTGCCATTGTGTGGCGTTGGTTGTTAGCCGGGGGGGAGCTTGGCATTTATCCGTGTCGAGGCGAGCACTTAGTCAATGCGTTAAAACGGGTGACCCATGCATCACTGGTCCCAACCCAGCTCTATCGCGTCTTGCCCGCATTGAAGGACGAGGCCGAACCACGGCGTTTGGCCCATGTATTATTAGGCGGTGCGGCGATCCCTACTGCTTTAACCCAAGACGCCGAAGCGATGGGCATTGCCTGCTGGTGCGGCTATGGTATGACGGAAACGGCATCAACCGTGACGTTAAAGCGTGCCGATGGTCAAGATGATGTCGGCGCGCCGCTGCCTTATCGTGATGTGCAGATACGTGACGATGGTGAGATTATCCATCGTGGTGAGACGTTAGCTTTGGGATATTGGCAAGCGGGCCAGCTACACCGCTTAGATGCCGAGCAAGGCCTTGCGTCGCGGGATCTCGGCCGTTGGCAGACCCAGCAGGCGGTGTCGGTACTACGCATTGTCGGACGTCTAGATAATCAATTTATTTGCGGCGGCGAGAATGTTCAACCTGAAGCGATCGAAGCGCATTTACAGCGGTTGAAAGGCGTGACGCAAGCGATGGTTGTCCCGATTGTCGATC
Source organism: Salinivibrio costicola subsp. alcaliphilus (assembly GCF_001996185.1). Lineage (NCBI taxonomy): Bacteria > Pseudomonadati > Pseudomonadota > Gammaproteobacteria > Vibrionales > Vibrionaceae > Salinivibrio > Salinivibrio costicola. Next base: position 55,627 of record NZ_MUFR01000011.1, on the reverse strand, counting down.
GCGAATTCGGTCATCGCCCACTAGCCATTGTGCAGAGCGCGAGCCCTTTTTCGCCCCAAATATTGGCCGAGCATTGTGCCTCACTGGCGCCGTATCAGCGCCCGGCACATTACCTTTGTTGGCCTGAGACGCAACAAGACGGCCAAATCAAACCGTCTCGTCACGCTTTGGCCCAATGGGCGCAAGCTTATATGAAGGGTTAAGCGTTATCTTCTTGGAGGCGAATCACTTCATCACGCAAATAGTCAGCATTTGCTTGCTCAGGTTCAACCGCTGGCCCGGCGGCAACCGTCACCTTAGACCAAAACCGTTTTGGAAGCTTTAACATCGCTTTGCCGCCATGGCGGCTGAAGTAACTGCCCCACAATCCTTGCAATGCAAGGGGCACTACGGGGACCGGTGAGCGTTGCAATATCATGTCCATACCCCGGCGGAACTGATCAACCTCCCCATCATAAGTAAGGTGTCCTTCAGGGAAAATGAGCACGACTTCGCCATTATCCAGCGCACGTTGGATCTCATTCATCGCGGTACGAATTGTGCGGCCACGATGACTAATGGGGATCACTTTTGAGGTGCGGAAAAACCAATGGAGAACCGGGATCTTGTATAAGTCTTCAAACATCACAAAGCGTATAGGGCGATGACAGGCGCCCGCGAGTAAAGGGGCATCCATATAACTGACATGATTACAAATCAGCAGTGCGCCCCCTTTGTCGGGAATATGGTGCAGATCTTTGTGCGTCACACGGTATAAGGTGTGCGTGATCATCCAGGTAAAAAAGCGTAGAGCAAAAATAGGCACGAGCTTACTGACGTAAAGCGCGACCACCAGATTGAGTAAGGTGAGCAACAGGAAAAATTCCGCAATCGAGAGCTCAACGACCACCAACATGGTGATCCCCAGTATGGCACTGGCCACCATAAACAAGGCATTAAAGATATTGTTCGCGGCAATCACACGCGCACGTGCGGCTTTATCGGCGCGTTGTTGCATCAAGCTATACAGGGGCACAATAAATATGCCACCAAAAACGCCGATCATCAGCAGATCAATAAACACCCAAGTTAACGCCGGGTCGGTGACAAAAGCGAGCAAATCGGCGTGAGGTGTTGGGTTGGCCGGAGTAGCAAAAAATAGATGCAGTCCAAACACCGTTAAACCGATACTACCCAATGGCACAATCCCAGGTTCGATACGATGGCCAGAGAGTTTGTCGCACAATAATGCGCCGACCGCGATCCCAATCGAAAATAGCGTCAATAAAAACGAGACACCTGTTTCACCGCCCCCGAGCAGTGCCGTGTATTTCGGAAATTGTGTGAGATAACTTGCGCCTAAAAACCAAAACCAGCTTATGCCTAGTATCGCTTGCAGGGTTACCTTATCTTTACGCGCAAAGCGCAAGGTTTGCCGCATCAGTGATACGGGTTTGTAGCGTAAGTTGAGTCCGGGGTTACCTGCTGGTGCGGGGGGGATAGCATGAGCGGAGAGCACCCCCAGTAAAGCAAAGACGAGTACCGCAATCCCCGCAATAAGATTGGAATCAGGATGATGGGCGATAAAGCCCGCTAATAATGTCCCGAGCAGAATGGATAAAAATGTCCCCGTTTCTACCAACGCATTGCCAGAGACCAGCTCTTTATCACTCAAGGTTTGCGGTAACAGCGCATATTTCACCGGACCGAAAAAGGCCGATTGAGTGCCCATTAAAAACAAGAGAGCCAAGAGGACGATCCACGCTTGGACATACAGTGCGACGGCTGCACAAGACATAATCAGCACTTCCAGCCACTTTACTCGTCGCATAATCCACGCTTTATCGTGTTTATCGGCAAGCTCACCGGCAAACGCTGAAAACAAGAAAAAGGGAAGAATAAACAGCCCGGCAGCCGCATTGATGAATAAGGTGGCATCCATAGGGAGCTGATCTGCGGAGGCAAACGCGACCATGATCACCAATACGTTTTTATAAACGTTGTCGTTAAAGGCGCCCAGTGCCTGAGTAATAAAATAAGGCAAAAAGCGTCGCTCGCGCAAAAGTTGAAACTGTTGGCTCATGAGTGCATTGGTCCATTTTAGCAAGGCGGTCAGCGCGTTATACTAGCAATGCGAGGCGAGGGCGCAACCCATTAAAGATTGCGCCGTCATAACGGTAGCGGGGGATTAGCGATGATTACGAAAAGGTTTGCATGTTTTTAATCGAGACTTGCTCGTTCAAGGTCCAAAAGTCGTAGAGAATACCGACTAAGAAAAAGCCCCCCGTAAACAAGTAGATAATCCCCGTGATCCACTTTCCCATATACATACGGTGAATGCCTAAGACCCCTAGAAAAGTCAGCAAAAGCCAAGCAATGGTAAAGTCAGTCGAACCGCTACGAAAACGAAGGTCGGCTTCTTTATCCATGGCCGGAATTAAGAACAAATCGACAATCCAACCAATTAAAAACAGCCCTAGAGTAAAAAACCAAATAGTGCCGGTCACCGGTTTACCGTAATAAAAGCGGTGTGAACCAAGAAAACCAAAGATCCAGAGTAGGTAACCGACGACTTTGCTGTGTGTATCATTCATGGTTCGGGCCTGTATGTGTCTTTAAGTTAGATAATGGCTTGGAGTACAGTGGCGTCAAATGGTTCCTTAACGCGCAAAAACAACGGCGAAGAGGTGATGTTTGGTAACAATTTCTTTACCCCCTTTAATTGACTTCATCGATAAAGACTCTAGCATGAGAAGCGTCTTAAACCACAGATGATGCGATCATGAAAAAATTATTCTCTGTTGCAGCTTTGATGTTTGTCTTTGTTGTCACAGCGCCTTATGCAGAAGCGAAGCGCTTTGGCGGCGGCAAGTCCTTCGGTAAAAGCTTCAAAACGGCGCCAGCGCCAAAAAACAACACCACAAACACTAACACGCTCAAGCAAAATACCACCAAAAGCGGCAAAAAAGGGCTCGCGGGTGGTCTTCTGGGTGGCTTGCTTGCTGGTGGCCTGCTCGCGGCCTTCTTTGGCGGCGCCTTTGAGGGGATCCAGTTTATGGACATCCTGATCATGGGTCTGATTGCCTACTTTGCACTGAAGTTTTTACGCGGATTGACGCAAGCGAAGGCGGGGGCCCAAGCACAAGGGCCAGCCTATGCGGGTGAGAGTAAAGGTTATTATCATCAGCAACCTAATGCCTTTCGAAACCATGCGGCTGATGGCTCAACTGGCGCTGCGACAGGTGGCTTTGGTGCCGACACGCAAAATGATGTGCCGTTTAACTTTCCGCCACAGTTCGATATGCAAAGTTTTTTAAGTGGTGCGCGTGAGCACTATCGTATTTTGCAAGGTGCATGGAACCACAATGAATTAGAAAAGATCCAAGAATATGTCACCCCTGAGCTATACAACGACTTAGCGGCAGAACGCGCGCGCTTAGGTACTGAGCAACATACCGAAGTGATGTACGTCGATGCAGAGATTGTCCGTGCTGATCACGACAGCCGTCGCGCACAGTTAAGCTTAAAATTCACCGGCCGTTATTGTGACCGTGTGGAGGGTGTCGAAGAAGATATTACTGATATCTGGCATCTTGAGCGTGACTTGTCCCAAGCCAATGCGCCTTGGCTGATTGTGGGTATCCAAAGCTAATTCTGCAGAAAAGCGCCAATAATACAGAAAGGCTAGTACTGCGGTAAAAACAAGCCAATATGATGAAAGCGCTAGCTTGTAGTGAGGTAGCGCTTTTTTATGTCGCCGCTTCCAGATATATCAAGTTGTCGAGCGCTTGTTGGTAATGATCGCCACAGACATCCGGGTCGGCGTCAAATGCGGCGCAAACGCCTGGGCGGTCGGGCGTACCGAAAAGCTGGCATAAATTGTTGTCATCGAGCTGCACACAGCGAGTGCCTGCAGGTTTACCATAAGGCATACCTGGAATGGGAGATGAAATACTAGGCGCGATGCAGCAGGCGCCACAGCCTAGACGGCACGAAAATGTCGATGCAGTGGGCATATTGTCGGCTTCCTCAATGTGCAGGGGCGGGCACTTTATCATTCGGCTGTACACTCTCCAACCCATCCCAATGCCTGCTTGCACTTTATCGCTATGATGGTTATAACAGCGGCGCAATGTCTTGCCGCTCCGCGCGGTTTTATTATAAAAAGAGAGCCAGCATCATGAGCACGCCCTTTTGGCAACAAAAAACCTTAGCGCAAATGAGCGATGAGGAGTGGGAGTCGTTATGCGACGGTTGTGGCCGTTGTTGTTTGCATAAGTTGATCGATGAAGAAACTGATGAACTCTACTATACCAACGTTGCCTGCAGTTTGTTGGATGATAAAACCTGCTCATGCAAAGATTATCCTAATCGTTTCTCGTATGAAGAGTCCTGTTTGAAGCTTACCCGCGACAAAATCGACGAGTTTTACTGGCTGCCAGAAACTTGTGCCTATCGTTTGTTGGCAGAAGATAAACCGCTACCTGATTGGCACCCGCTGATCACCGGATCAAAAGCGGCAATGCACAAAGCGGGTATTTCGGTCAAAGACAGCGTGGTGTATGAAATTGATGTGATTGACTGGGAAGATCATATTCAGCTCACCACGCGGCCAAGATAGGGATGCGAATCGTTAGCCTCCCGTTTGCCTGGCATCAAGGCTAACCCATTGTTTATTTTCTAGCGTGGGGCATAATGAGTGCCAATTCGACAGGAGGTGGAATGCAAAGGTACACGCGTCGTTCTAAAGCTGGCTGGGCCCTCGCAATAGCGTTATGGGTTCTGGCAGTGTGTGCCTTGCAAAATCAGCTTAGCCTGCAATCAGGGGCGCAAGCTGCCTGCCAAGTTGGCAACTTGGGAGAGCATGGTGATGAGATCAATACAGTGGGCAAGAAATGTTCGCTGTCTGAGCAATTGATGCATTCTTCTGTACTGACCCTAGATTGGCTGCCTTCTCCACTTTGGTGGTTGATTGTGTTGCTTGCCGTTATGGCAACCGTCAGCCTCGCGGTGGTATTACCCACGCATGACCCACCCACGTATCGACGGCGGCATCTTTGCTTTTGTGTGTTCCGAGAATAAAGCGCCTTTTCTTTCCATGGCGTATTTATTTTCAACAAGGAACAGATTTATGACTCGAATCAATCACTATTGGCGCAGCGTAACACTAAGTAGCGTATGGCAAGCTTTGGTCTTACTACCGCTTTTGTCTTTATGTTTACTGTTACTCAGCCCTTCTGTACTGGCAAATACGCCCGATACAGGTTGGCTGTCTAACCCTGATCACCCCCCCGTTGAGGCACGTTTAGCGCTCACTGGTCAAGGTAATTCAGAGACTCACCACCTCGATGGCTTGCTTTCCGTCCGTTTACAAGGCGATTGGAAAACCTATTGGCGCTCGCCAGGCGAGGGCGGGGTCGCTCCAGAGCTGATTATCAACGATAGCCAAAACTTGGATGATATTATCTGGCATTGGCCGGCACCTGAGCGCCATGAGTTACTTGGCTTGACCATGTTGGGCTACAAAGGGCAAGTGACTTTCCCACTGACCTTTGAGGTTGAAACCTGGCAACAGCCGGTTTCGTTGGATGCTACCTTGCGCTTGTCCTCGTGCACCAGTGTGTGCGTGATCACTGACTACCCCATCTCGCTCGACGTGACGCCCAGCGCACTGAAGGCTGATGGTGAGCGGATGTATCAGTTCAACCAAGCGATGAGTCAGGTGCCTAAGCCGCTACCCAGTGTGCAGGTTGAGTCTGCGGTCTGGGATGCTAACAAGCAGCAGCTCGCCGTCACTGTCACCGGTAACCAAGCTTGGCAACAGCCAGATATGCTGGTAGATGGCGAGGCGGTTATTGATGACACCTTTGGTGTACCCAGTCTCTACCGTGATGGCGACACCCTGACCGCGACCTTTGATGTCACCAATTGGATAGAAACCCCCAAGCTGACCGGTAAACCGATTCAAGTCACTGTTATTGATGAGCAGCTTCTGGCTGAGCACAGCACCACAGTGCGTGCTGGAAGTGTCGCGTCGCAAGCCGGATTATCTGTTTGGGTGATTGGTGGCATTGCCCTCTTAGGGGGGCTGATTTTGAACGTGATGCCCTGTGTGCTCCCTGTACTTGGACTCAAACTTAACAGCATTGTCGCCAACCCGAATGCGACCCGTCGGGCGGTTCGTAGCCAGTTCCTGGCCTCTGCTGCCGGTATTCTGGTGTCGTTTTGGGCGATAGCTGGGCTGCTGATGACATTAAAGTTAACGGGGCAAGCCGTGGGTTGGGGCGTCCAGTTTCAAAGTCCAATCTTTATCGGCGTCATGACGCTGGTCATTTGGCTATTCGCGCTGAGCTTGTTTGATGTGCTGCGTATTGATTTGCCATCAAGCTGGCAAACTTGGCTTGCGACACGCGGTGGCCACACAACAAGCGGTCACTTTGTCCAAGGGGTATTTGCCACCTTACTGGCCACGCCATGCTCGGCACCTTTTTTAGGCACTGCGGTGGCATATGCACTGGGGGGATCCTTGACCGCGCTCTGGCTGATTTTTACCGCGCTGGCGGTCGGGATGGCGCTGCCGTGGTTGCTTGTGGCGGTTTTCCCTGGATTAACTCGCACGCTGCCTAAACCGGGTCCGTGGATGAATCACGTGAAACGGGTATTTGCGCTCTTGCTGGTTGCTACCACGGTGTGGCTATTCTGGCTGTGGATGCCTTATCTGGGCGTTGTTGGCGCTATCGCAGTGGGGGCACTGTTGCTTGCTACCAGTGTGTGGCTGACATATCGTACCCTTGGTAAGCTTGCCGCGATTAAAGGCGCAGCTGGACTATTGGCCGTTATGGTATTAGCGATTGTTGGCGCCTCCTTGACGGCAGAGCGTTGGGCAACGCCGATGAACTCGGATCCGGATTGGGTGGCGTTGGATGAAGCTGTGATCGCTCAAGCGGTGGACCAGGGCAAGCTGGTGTTTGTCGATGTCACCGCGGATTGGTGTATTACCTGTCATGCCAACAAAGTGGGTGTGATATTGCAATCGCCCGTTTATGATGCCATTACCGCGTCTAATGTGGTAGTAATGCAAGGTGACTGGACCCGACCCAGTGAACGTGTGACGCAATATTTACAAAAGCACCAGCGCTATGGTGTGCCGTTTAATATTGTTTATGGTCCAGGTGCACCAAACGGCATTGCACTTCCGGTAATTTTGACCGATAAGGCCGTCATGAGCGCGCTTGAGCAGGCAAAAACACCATGACGAGCAGTAAAATGAAACGGTCGTGGCGTGAGCGGGTCAAACGTGGTGCGCGTGACGTGTGCTGGCTCATCGTGTTTGTGCTGATATCTAGCACTGCCGTCGATTGGTGGCGAAGCCGTGATATCGACACCAGTCAGTTTCCTGTGGACACGGTCCGCTTGCTGGATGGCCGCCAACAGGATTTGCTCGCCATGTCGCAGCACGAACCCGTGCTTATCTATGTATGGGCAAGCTGGTGCGGTGTGTGCCGTTTTGTGACTCCCTCGGTAGATTGGTTGAGTTATCATGCGCAGGTGGTCTCGATCGCGTTACGCTCGGGCTCAACGAAAAAAGTAAATGGATACATTGCTCATCATGGTTACGATTTTTCGGTCGTCAATGATCCAGATGGACAACTCTCACGTCGATTGTCAGTGAAAGTGACGCCGACGGTAATGGTGGTTGAGCAAGGAAAAATCACCGCGATAACAACAGGCTTTACCTCACCGGTTGGCCTATGGTTAAGAATGTTGTGATGACGACAAACGTTAAAAAAGGAAACCGAATGTCCCTATCTCGTTTTTTTGCACCTTGGCTGGTGCTTCTTATGCTGGCTTTTCCGGTGAGTGCTAATACGCTATCTGATACGGAGCAAACACAGCTGGATGAAATCGTCGATTTGCTCGAAGCGAATCCTGCGCTGATTGCGAATCTTAACCAAAGCTTGCAAAAATATGTTGAGCAGCAAAAGACATTAAAACAAAACCTCGCCGCGCGCCGAGACTGGTTTGAGTCTGAGACCCATAGCTGGATTGGCGCGGAGGATCCGACGGTCACCGTGGTTAACTTTATGGACTACAACTGTCCATACTGTAAAAAGCTTGAAGACGAGCTACAGAAACTGGTTGCCGCCCACGACGATGTGAAGGTGATTAATATTGCCGTGCCGCTAAAACAGCAGAATATCGAATCGCTTGATACCAACTCTGCCGTGTATGCGATGAATGTGTGGCTGGAAAAACCGGAGGCCTTTGCGCAGGTTCATGAATTATTGATGAAAAAGCGCGGTATGCATGATGCTCGTTCTTTAGAGAAAATTGCGCAAAAAACCGATACCGAATCACTGCTTGCGGGCAAAGAGCGAACCGGAGAAGCGGTAGCTGACAACTACCGCGCCTTCATGGAGCTTGGGTTGCGTGGTACACCAGCGATGATTATTGGCGATCAAGTTGCACCTGGCTATCTACCCTATCCACAGCTAGAAGCCATGGTTAAGGCGGCCAAACAAGAAGGCTAAGCGTGAGTGATACTCGCTAACCATTTGAAAGCCAGTCAAAAGATGACTGGCTTTTTTTGTGTGCTGCGATTTGAAGGAAAAGCTGGCAAAATAGCGCGCCTTAACGGTAAAGGTACGGCATGAGTCAAACGAATTATCAATCACCACGCATTGTATTAGGCCCCATGGAAGGCGTACTTGATCCCTTAATGCGCAAGCTACTGACTGAGATTAATCACTATGATCTCTGCGTGACCGAGTTTGTGCGTGTGGTGGATCAGCGTTTACCGGAAAAAGTCTTTTATCGCTTCTGCCCTGAGTTACATCAAGGTGGCTTCACCGATGCGGGGACGCCGGTTCGGGTCCAACTACTGGGGCAAGATGTTGATGCGATGGCCAGTAACGCGCAGCACGCGATTCAGTTAGGGTCGCAAGGGATCGACATTAACTTTGGTTGTCCCTCTAAAACGGTGAATGGCAACCGCGGCGGCGCAGCGTTATTAAAGACGCCTGAGCATATCTACGAGGTGGTGAAAGCGGTGCGTGAAAGCGTCGCGCCTGAACATACGGTGAGTGCAAAAGTGCGTTTAGGATTCAATGATCTGGATGACTATTTAGACATTGCCCAAGCGGTTAATGATGCGGGAGCCGACGAGCTGGTAGTCCATGGCCGTACCAAGCGCGACGGTTACAAGGCAGGGACGATTCGTTGGGATTTAATTGCGGAGATTAACCAACAGTTTGCGATCCCTGTAACGGCAAACGGTGATATTTGGGGACGGGATGACGCGCTTAAGTGCCAAGCACTCACAGGCTGTGACACATTAATGGTCTGCCGTGGCGCGCTAAATATGCCCAACTTGGGTCAACATATTCGTGATAATGTTGAGCCCATGGATTGGCCTGCGGTGTTGGCCTTGTTAGTGCGCTATAGCGCACAGGAGCGCCAAGGGGACAAGGCGGTGTATTTCCCTAACCGTATTAAGCAATGGTTTAAGTATTTGCGTCAGTATTATCCGCAGGCTGACGCGTGCTTTAAGGTTATTCGCGTCCTTAATCGCGCTGATGAGATAGCCAGAGCGCTCGATAACGCGCGTGCGCAAACAGAATTCATAAAATAGGAAACCTTATGTCAACACTTATGACACTCTCTGATGACTGGGACGGCATGCCGGCCAGTTTTGTTGAAGGGGCGCTGCTGGCTGCCAACATTTGTCCTGTGCCGATGGACCCAGATACTTGGTTGTCGGTGTTAGTGACCGCCGGGGTTGAAGACGATGAAGTCGTGGCGCTTAATGACAAGGACAAGCAGGCCATACTCGCGCACCTGGAGCAGCAATATCATGCGTTGATGCGTAATGATTACACCTTGCCTGACGCGTTAATGATTGCGATGCGCGGCGAGCTTGCACAAGCCTTTTCAGAAGGGTTTCTTGCCGTATGGCCCCATATTGAGCCGCATTGGCATGATGTCACACTCAATGATGGTAGCCGCCGCATGCTTTCCGCATTAGTGACTACTATGCTGCTACTGCATGACGAGGCCGGTACCTTAGCGCAAATGAAAGAGGTAGGGATTGATGTTGAGCCTGGCCAATATGTTGAGCAATTAGATCTTATGATCCAAGAAGTCGCGAAAGCGGCCGATGAAGCACAACAAGGAACGCACGGCGCGCATCAGGTGAATCCGTTTAAATCGGTTGGCCGTAATGATGCCTGCCCGTGCGGTAGTGGCGCTAAGTTCAAAAAATGCTGCGGGCGTTAATCGGATGATATCAGCAGCGCAGACGACTGCAATTCGCGTAGTGGCCGGTGTAGCCACGCACAGTCACCACGTTTTAGTGGCGCAACGACAGCCAGATTCGCATTTTATCAGCTGGTGGGAATTTCCTGGCGGCAAAGTCGAGCAAGGCGAGACCGACCAGCAGGCACTTAAGCGTGAATGGCTTGAAGAGTTCGGCGTTGAAATCAACGTCGGCGCAGCCATCGTCGAAACCGAATACGATTATGGTGACAAGGTGATTTTACTGTGCAGCTATTGGTGCGAGATCCTGGATACGCCATTAACGTTGAAACAGCATCAGGCCGTGTACTGGAGCGACCCCCAGCGGCTTGACCCCGGGGTATTTAGCGCCGCAGATCGGCCGTTAATACGTCAGTTGTGTCATTCAGTAAGCGACCATCAACTCATGCAAAGCGCCGAGTAAATCGGCGTTTTCTTTTTTTATCCGGTTATCTTGGTGCCTAGTGCCTAGTGCCTAGTGCCTAGTGCTTAGCGTATAGCCGCGTGTTATTAAGAAAAAATCCGACGCGGTGGGCGACCGATAAACTGGGCGATAACCACCAGCCCCCAGATCACGAGCATGGCTGAGAAGATGCCCACCAGCCATTGTGGCATGGACCAACCTAACCATTGCCAGACCACTTTACTGCAATCGCCAGACGCTTCAAACACCTGAGGCAGCCACTGATTTAAAGGGGCCCAAGAAGGGAAGTTTACCGCCACATCACAGGTGGGGCCAAAGAGTTGGTTAGGATCGGGGAATTGATAACTGACATGCTCTAATGAAAGCTTTAGCCCCCAAGCGGCGGTGATGCCATAGGCCAGCAACCCTAGGGTGCGCCAAAAGGGCTCCTCGGGAGCAATCAGTCCGAGTAACGCTGCCGTGCCCACACCAAATAAGGCGACACGTTCATAAATACACATCACACAGGGCGCAAGTCCTTGGCCATGTTGGAAATACAGCGCGGTTGCTTCGAGGCCAACCACACAGAGAAGCAACAACAGCCAGGACGCTCGGCTGCGAGAAAATTGATTTAAGGCGCGCCACATAACTCACTCCTGATAAAAAACAAGGCTCTACACTGAGAGCCTTGCTATTCAATCGTTTGTTGAGACGAAGGTCAATGATAGAAATGCGTTAGTGCGCACTGGGTATCGCTTGTTGGGTCATATGGATGGTTTCAGATATCCAGCCTTGGTGTAGCATCCACTCGGTTGCTGGCACCAAAAAGAACTCGATACCCATCACGCCCAATAAGCCCATCACAATGGTATAGGGCAGTGCCATATAAACCATGCGCCCGTATGACAGGCGTAGCAAGGGAGCCAGCGTCGAAGTAAGCAAGAACAAAAACGCAGCTTGACCATTAGGGGTCGCAACGGACGGCAAGTTAGTCCCTGTATTGATAGCGACCGCCAACATATCAAACTGCTCGCGATCAATGACCCCATTGAGGAGCGCTGTTTTCACCTCATTGATGTAGACGGTCCCCACAAAGACATTATCAGACACCATGGACAGCAAGCCGTTTGCTACATAAAACATGGTAAGTTGCAAATGGCCTTCCAATGACAGCACCAGATCAATCACCGGTGCAAACAAGTGCTGGTCAATAATCACCGCGACTATTGAGAAAAAGACCGCCAATAGCGCAGTGAAAGGGAGTGCCTCTTCAAACGCTTTGCCGATATGGTGTTCATCGATTACCCCGGTAAACGAGGTGGCCAAGATAATAATACTGAGACCAATCAAGCCGACTGCGGCTAAGTGAAGGGCAAGGGCGGCAATCAACCAAACGGCGATCAACGCTTGAACCACGAGTTTGGCCACATCTTGTGGCGTGCGTTTGGCGCGTTGTACTTTATCGTACTCGACCAATATGTTTAGCACGTTATTCGGCAATTTTGCCCCGTATCCAAACCAGCCAAACTTTTCAACGATTATGCAGGTTAACAAACCAGCAAAGAAAACGGGCAGGGTCACCGGTGCCATGCGTAGGATAAATTCACCAAAATGCCAGCCAGCTTGATCGGCAATAATCAGGTTTTGCGGCTCACCGACCATCGTCATCACGCCCCCGAGTGCAGTTCCCACCCCGGCATGCATCAATAGACTGCGTAAGAAGGCACGATAATTCTCCAGATCGTTGCGGCTAAGCTCATCACTTAAGCTGTCATCTGAGGTGTGGTCATGGGCGGCACCAAGCTCCTTCCCCGAGGCAACGCGGTGATAAATAGAGTAAAAGCCGACGGCGACACTGATCACCACCGCGATCACGGTTAAGGCATCAAGGAAGGCCGAAAGCGCTGCAGCCGCGCTGCAAAATGCTAATGAAAGGGCAATTTTAGAGCGAATGCCCAGTAGTATTTTGGTGAAAATAAAAAGCAACAACTGCTTCATGAAGTAAATGCCGGCGACCATAAAAACAAGCAGCAGCAGAACTTCTACGTTGGCTACCAGCTCGTGCTTAACTTGATCTGGGCTGGTCATCCCTATCGCGACCGCTTCAATCGCCAATAGCCCGCCAGGCTGAAGTGGGTAGCATTTTAACGCCATGGCCAGAGTAAAAATAAACTCGACCACCAGTAGCCAACCGGCCATGAAAGGGTTAATCGAGAAAACGATCGGATTAATAATTAAAAAGCCAACAATGGCCAGCTTGTACCAATCAGGGGCTTTGCCGAGAAAGTTCTTTAAAAACGCGGTGCTGAGCGTAATGGTCTTAGCCATAATGATAGTCTCATTGTTATCTATGTCTCTTAACGCGCACGGATGGGCGAGTTACGTGCTACATCGCTTAGTGTGGTGAGCCCATAAAGCTCGCACGCGAGAGGGTGACAGTTAAAAGTGACGGTACGACTATCGGTATGAGTTACCCGTTCAGAGCAACGAAGGATAGCCTTGTCAGACAGTAAGTGTGCGCCAGTTTGCCTTAGACATATTTTGTTACATCTTGTATGACGTAGTTTTGCGAGTTATGCCCAAATTTTCATTGATCTGGTACAAAAAGATAGCAGATGTCACGCGATTGGTGGCGATATCACAGAGCTGTTTCTGCAACTCATGACTAGTGGTATGATGACTTATTAATCAGAGCAAGAAGCAAATTGGAATTTAGATTCAATGGTTATAAAGGCGGATAGCCCAGCAACATTTGCTGAAAAATATATAATTGAAAGTATTTGGAACAATCACTTCCCAAAGGGCTCTATTTTACCCGCAGAGCGTGAATTGTCTGAACTCATTGGCGTGACGCGCACCACGTTACGGGAGGTGCTTCAGCGCCTCGCCCGCGATGGTTGGTTAACCATTCAACATGGCAAACCTACTCGGGTCAATGATTACATGCGAACGTCGGGGCTCAGTATTCTTGATACGCTGGTGACCCTGGAAGGGCAGGACGTGCACGGGGTTCTCGAGGATTTACTTGCGGCGCGGACAGATATCAGCGGTGTCTATATGCGTTATGCAGCTAAAAATCGCCCGCAAGACTGCTTGGACCTCATTGATTTGGTTATTAAGCGCTGCCAACAAGTGCTTGAGTGCGAGCGCTTTGAACAGTTCTTAGATCTGATTGATGAGAAAAGCGAAGTTCTGAAAGACGTCAAAAAAATTCAGGACAAATATGGTAAGCAGGATCCTGAGCTGTGTGAGCGTATTTGTATGGGCCGTGCTTTTAATCATTTCGATTATCGCTTGTTCCAAGGCATGGCGCACTTCTCTGGCAATAAAGTCTATGTGTTGACGATTAATGGTATGCGCCAAATTTATTCACGCGTGGGGGGCTATTACTTTATGGACCGCCGTGCCTGTGAAAATGCGCTGAGCTTTTATAGTGATCTACGCGAAATGGTGGCCAATAACCAACATCCAGCCATTGGTGACCGGGTAAAACAATACGGACGTGAGTGCGGGGGCTTATGGTTTAGTAACCGTGAGACCATTGCCTCTCACATGGCTGAAGAAGAAGCATAGGTCTTGGCGTAAAGACGCATAAACCTGAGCGTAAAGGCACATAAACCTGAGCGTGCATAACAAAAGCCGCCGTGATGAAAGCATCAGGGCGGCTTTTTTAATGGCGCTGGATGTCCCTTAGGCTGGGGGCTGTTCCTAATGGCTACCCATTAACATATCAGGATCAAACTGGGGACGCTTGGGACAACTGCTAAGAATTTTTCCACGTCCTTCGCTGGTTTCTTCTTCCAAAACCACTTCAAACCCCCAGAGTCGGTGGACATGCTTTAACACTTCTTCATGAGAGTTAGCGAGCGGAATACGGTTATGCGGCACATACCTCAGTGTGAGTGAACGATTACCGCGCAAATCGACATCAAAGACTTGAATGTTTGGCTCGCGATTACTCAGGTTATATTGTGCTGATAAGTCTTCACGTAGCTGACGATACCCTTGTTCATTATGAATGCTGGTGACTTCAATATAGTTTTGTCGATCGTCGTCATTGACCGCAAAAAATTTCATATCCCGCATCACCTTGGGGGACAAGAACTGACTAATAAAGCTCTCATCTTTAAAGTTTGCCATCGCAAAATGGACCGTCTCAAGCCAGTCTTTGCCGGCAATGTCAGGAAACCAGTATTTATCCTCATCGGTTGGCTCTTCGCACATGCGGCGAATGTCCTGAAACATGGCAAACCCTAGCGCGTAGGGATTAATGCCGGAATAAAACTGACTATTGTAGGGCGGCTGCGCGACCACATTCGTATGGCTATGTAAAAACTCCATAATAAAGCTATCCGTGACCAAGCCTTCATCATAAAGGTGGTTAAGAATGGTGTAATGCCAGAAGGTCGCCCAACCTTCGTTCATCACTTGCGTTTGTTTTTGCGGATAAAAATATTGGCTCACTTTACGGACGATCCGCACAATCTCACGCTGCCAAGGCTCTAGGAGTGGGGAATGTTTCTCAAAAAAGTACAGCAGGTTTTCTTGTGGCTCTGATGGAAAACGGCGCGTTTCTGCCTCCTGCTCTTTTTTCCCGCCTGGGATGGTCCGCCACAGTTCGTTAACTTGGGTTTGCAGATAATCTTCTCGTGCTTTCTGGCGTGCTTTTTCCTCGGCAAGTGAGATCTTTTGCGGACGTTTATACCTGTCGACGCCATAGTTCATCAGCGCGTGGCAGGAGTCGATCAGGTTTTCGACTTCCGCGAGGCCGTACTTTTCTTCACACTCGCTAATGTAGTGTTTGGCGAACAGCAGGTAATCAATGATCGAGCCGGCATCGGTCCAGGTTTGGAACAGATAGTTGCCTTTAAAGAAAGAGTTATGACCATAACAGGCATGCGCCATGACTAGCGCTTGCATGGTGATGGTGTTTTCTTCCATAAGGTAGGCAATACACGGGTCCGAGTTGATCACAATCTCGTACGCCAACCCCATGTACCCATGCTTATAGTTGCGCTCGGTTTCAATAAATTTTTTGCCGAATGACCAGTGGTTATAGTTGATGGGCATTCCCACACTGGAGTAAGCATCCATCATCTGCTCGGCGGCGATGATTTCGATTTGATTGGGATAGGTGTCGAGCTTGTAGTGTTCGGCAACCCGTTTAATTTCCTTGTGATACTGCTCAAGCAGGTCAAAGGTCCAATCCGGCCCATCGTGGAGTGGAGTCTTGTGTTTACCTTTGGTGACAGCCATACCATGCCTCCCTGATAAAATGCGTCTATGCCGGTATGGCGTCAGGCTTCGACCTGACGCTTAAACAATTCGCGAAATACGGGGAAAATCTCTTCCGCGGAGCGAATGTTCTGCATAGCAAAATTGTCATGGCTTTCGGCGAGTGACTGATACTCACGCCACAGTGTTTGGTGCGCACGACGTGTTATTTCAATATAGGCGTAATAGCGGCTCACCGGTAACAGCGTTTTTTGCAACAACTCGCGACAGCCCGGTGAGTCGTCAGCCCAGTTATCGCCATCTGAGGCTTGAGCGGCGTAAACATTCCATTCTGTCGGGTTGTACCTGTCTTTGATGATGTCATCCATCAGTCGCAGGGCGCTAGACACAATGGTGCCGCCGGTTTCTTGCGAATAAAAGAACTCATGTTCGTCGACTTCTTTCGCCTGCGTGTGATGGCGAATAAATACCACCTCGACATTTTTGTAAGTCCGTGAGAGAAACAGATACAGCAGAATATAAAAACGCTTAGCAATGTCTTTGGTGGCTTGGTCCATCGAACCAGACACATCCATTAAGCAAAACATCACCGCCCGACTATTTGGCTGAGGTCGCTTCTCGTAGTTTTTGTAGCGTAAATCGAAGGTGTCGATAAACGGCACGGCAGCAAGTTTGTTTTTGAGTGCCGCGATCTCTTCTTCGAGGCGTTTTTCTTCTAACGGTTGAGCAGGCTCAGCACGTTGAATCTGTCCGAGTGCTTGTTCAAGCTCAGCGAGCTCGCGGCGTTTTCCGGCTGACATCGCCGTTCGCCTCGCAAGCGAATTTTGTAAAGAACGGACGATAGCGATATTGGAAGGCACGCCGTTTGAGGTATACCCAGAGCGGTGTGTTTTGTACTCCACCATTTTCGCCATCTGGTTCTTTTTTAGATTCGGTAGTTCGAGATCTTCGAACAACAGATCCAAGTATTCGTCTTTCGAAATTTGGAAAACAAACTCGTCTTGTCCCTCACCATCTGGACTTGCTTGCCCTTCACCGGCGCCGCCGCCTTCGCCACCCGGTGGGCGAGCGATACGATCGCCAGGACTAAATTGGTCATTACCCGGGTGGACAGCCTCCCGCTGTCCCCCTTTGCCTTGGTGAAACGTGGGTTCACGGATGTCGCGTGATGGAATCGAAATGTCCTCACCACTTTCGATATCGGTGATCGAGCGATTGTTGACGGCGTCGGCAATGGACTCTTTTATCTGCCGCTTGTGGCGGCGTAGAAAGCGCTGCCGGTTGACAGTGCTTTTGTTTTTGCCATTGAGACGACGATCAATAAAATGCGCCATAACTTTCTCCCGTCATCTGCGTCAACCCGTAGGCTACGACGATTTACGCACGCGCAAATACCATTCGGCGAGCAAGCGAACTTGCTTGCGGGTATAGCCTTTTTCCATCATTCGGGCGACAAAGTCGTCGTGTTTTTTCTGCTCGTCGCTTGAGGTCTTAGTATTGAACGAAATCACCGGCAGCAGATCTTCCGTATTGGAGAACATCTTTTTCTCAATCACGGTTTTCAGCTTCTCATAACTGGTCCACGCCGGATTCTTGCCTTCATTATTCGCTCGAGCACGGAGCACAAAGTTAACGATTTCGTTACGGAAATCTTTCGGGTTACTGATACCCGCTGGCTTTTCGATTTTCTCCAACTCGCCATTAAGCGCTGAACGATCAAACAGCTGACCAGTATCTGGGTCGCGGAATTCTTGATCTTGAATCCAGAAATCGGCATACGTGACATAGCGGTCAAAAATATTCTGGCCGTACTCAGAGTAAGACTCGAGATAGGCGGTTTGGATCTCTTTGCCAATAAACTCGATATATTTAGGAATTAAGTAGCCCTTCAAGTGCTCTAAATAGCGCTCGGCGACCTCTTGTGGGAATTGCTCCCGCTCGATTTGCTGCTCCAGGACATAGAACAAATGCACAGGGTTAGCCGCGACCTCGGCGTGATCAAAGTTGAAAACACGTGACAAAATCTTGAAGGCAAAACGGGTTGATAGTCCATCCATACCCTCATCGACCCCAGCAAAATCTCGGTATTCTTGGTAAGACTTGGCTTTTGGATCGGTATCTTTGAGTGTTTCCCCATCATACACACGCATCTTCGAATAAATGCTTGAGTTTTCAGGATCTTTTAAGCGCGACAATACCGTAAAGCGCGCCAGAATATCGAGTGTGCTTGGCGAGCAAGGCGCATGGCGTAATTCACTGGTCGCCAACAATTTGTCGTAAATATGGATTTCATCCGAAATTCGCAAACAATAGGGTACTTTGACAATGTAAACCCGGTCGAGGAAGGCCTCGTTATTTTTGTTATTGCGGAATGACTGCCATTCGGATTCATTTGAGTGGGCCAAAATGATGCCGTCAAATGGCAATGCCGAAAGCCCTTCTGTACCGTTGTAGTTACCTTCTTGCGTTGCCGTGAGTAGGGGATGAAGCACTTTAATCGGTGCTTTAAACATCTCGACAAACTCCATCATGCCTTGGTTAGCCCGGCAAAGCGCACCGGAGTAAGAATAGGCATCAGGATCATCTTGTGAATAATGTTCAAGTTGGCGAATATCCACTTTACCAACCAAGGCAGAGATATCCTGGTTGTTTTCATCGCCTGGCTCCGTTTTGGCAACGCCAACTTGATTGAGAATAGAGGGACGGAGCTTAACCACTTTAAATTGGCTGATATCGCCGCCAAATTCTTTTAATCGCTTAGCGGCCCAAGGCGACATAATATGTTGAACGTAGCGCTGTGGAATGCCATATTCTTGTTCGAGTAGGTGGCCATCTTCAGTCGCATCAAACAGGCAAAATGGGTGATCATTCACTGGGCTACGTTCGCCATTGGCGGTTAGTACATAAATCGGCATCTGCTGCATCAAGCTTTTTAGCTTCTCGGCCAATGACGATTTCCCCCCACCGACAGGGCCCAGTAAGTAAAGAATTTGTTTGCGCTCTTCTAAGCCTTGAGCGGCATGTTTAAGGTATGAGACGATTTGCTCGATCGAATCTTCCATACCATAAAAGTCTTTGAACGTTGGGTAACGTGAAATGACACGGTTAGAGAAAAGTCGGCTGAGCCGAGGGTCGAGCGAAGTATCAACCTTTTCCGGTTCGCCAATCGCCATCAGCAAACGTTCCGCGGCATTGGCATACGCGCCGCGATCATCTCGGCATAGATCCAAGAATGCTTGAAGGCTCATTTCTTCGTCTTTCGCTTCTTCGTAGCGCTGACGATAGTGATCAAAAATAGTCATGGTCTTGCCCCCTAAATCGTCTGATAACTCGAAAAGAAAAGGCGCAAAGTTGGCTGGATGTTCCCTTTCCTTTTTATAAGGTTAGACCGCATTGCTCGATCTTGCGTGAAAGAATTGTTTGTTTTTTCGATAATTTTTGTTGAGTGATTTGTATGCCTGTCTTGCCAATATATTGACAGCGGGTGTTCAAGCTAGTGATATATGCTGGTGGTGATTATTTTGCCAGCTAGGGGGGACTGGGCTTACATTGGCCAGCCGTTAAACAATAAAGGAAAGGATGATGAATATAGCAAGAGAAACGGCTTGGGTAGTGTGTGCGTTGGCACTGACTTCCGGCAATGTTTATGCAGACACGCGGGTATCAGCAGGGGTGATCGGCGCGTTTTCACCCCAGGTGTACAAAGACACGGATACCGACCCACTTGTGGTACCGACAGTCAACCTTGATACCGACCACTTTTACTTTCGCGGTCTCACTGCCGGCGCACGTCTGGCACCGAAAGACTCGACACACAATCTCGTCGTATCAGCGACCTATGACCCTCGTCGTTTCGATCCTGCCGATACCGACGATCCGCAATTGAGCCAGCTCGACAAGCGCGATGCATCGATTGTGGCAGCGCTTGCCTACCAATACCATTCACCTATCGGACGTTTTCAGGCGGCTGTTGGCGAAGGCGTGACCCATGATAGGGACGGGGTATATGGCGAAGTGAGTTGGAAATATGGATTTAATCACCCGCGTTGGGGCGTCTCTCCGGAAGTAGGGTATGCCTACAATAGCCATGAGTTAAATAAGCACCTTTATGGGGTCAGCGCCACTGAAGCATCGCGTGTTTCAGGCATTGAGGCGTATGAGCCAGGCTCTGCGGGCCATTACTTTGTTGGTGCCAGTGGCTATTTTATGCTGACCGAGCGCATCCAACTGCTTGGTGGTGTGCGCTATACCAACCTCGATGATGAAATAGCGAACAGCCCAATGGTGGACCAATCTACCGCCGCTTCCGGCTATCTCGGTGTTAATTATGTCTTTATGTAGCCAGGTGTTTATGTAGCCAAGTCTTTATGTAACCAAGTCTTTATATAAAAAAGTCTCTATATAAAAAAGTCTCTATGTAACAACGCGGCCACCTTATACCAAGGTGGCCGCGTTGTTTAGCGTCGCGCTTTTTCATCACATAACGTTGTGGCCAGGGTATAGGTTTGCCCTGGCGATACCAGGGTATCTGGTTGCTCAAGCGCGGCCTCAATGCAAACAAAATGTTGATAGCCATCGTCATCCATGTCTGCCATTTGTACTGAGGCAGCTTGTCCAGGGTTCCATATCACCGCGCTGGTCGCGCCTTGGTTGGTGACATAAACGCGACGGTTACCGGCCGGATCGGTGAGTGACAGTGTATCGCGCGCCCCGGTATAAATGCGATCCACGGGGCTTTCAAACGTGACCTTTCCCGGAGCAGGTTGAGCCGCACCGGCACTGAAATTATCGAGGTACTGATTACCAACCCCGTCTATATAAGCCTGCTCGCTGTCCGCGACGGTCAGGTAGCTGTGTAACGCGCCGCCCATCCTCCAATCATGCTGATCGGTATTGGTGACGGCGAGGGAAATCGTGGCTTTTTGTGTCAGGGTGAAAGTGATGGTTGCTTCAAAACGATGGGGCCAGAGTGCCATTGACTGGGCAGATTCAGACAGCTTCAGTTGCACAATCACGCCATCCGGTTGCTCGTCAACCTGCGCCAATTGCCACATCTGTCGACGCGCAAAGCCATGCGAAGGCGAGCCCGATTGTCCAAACCAAGGCCAACAAATAGGGACGCCGCCTCGTAATGGTGTTTGCGCATCGTAGACGGCGTTGCGACTCATCCAAACCAGTGAGGATTCACCTGTAGGCGCAAAGGAGAGTAAGTGGCCGCCGAAAAGACTAATGGTGGCGGCGCACGATGGGTGACTCACGCGAAGAATCGGGACCGATTGCCGATAGCATAAATCGACCGAGGCGGAGAGTTGACGTTCAAAAAGCAAAGACATGGACATAGCTTAAACCTCTTCGGGGAGTGTCTACGAACAAAAACCGGCTCATTGGATAGGCGCCAGATACACAAAAGGCGGCTCTAGGCCGCCTTTATCGATACTATTGTAATTGCTACTTACTTAGAGATGTGTGCAACTAGGTCAAGTACTTTGTTTGAGTAGCCGATTTCGTTGTCGTACCAAGAAACGACTTTCACGAAGTTGTCAGTCAGCGCGATACCTGCTTTAGCATCGAATACTGAAGTTTGTACTTCGCCGATGAAGTCTTGAGAAACAACTGCATCTTCAGTGTAACCAAGTACACCTTTCAGCTCGCCTTCAGACGCTTCTTTCATTGCCGCACAGATTTGGTCATAAGACGCTGCTTTTTCTAGGTTAACAGTCAAGTCAACCACTGAAACGTTGGCAGTTGGCACGCGGAACGCCATACCAGTCAGTTTACCATTAAGCTCTGGCAGTACTTTACCAACCGCTTTGGCTGCACCTGTTGAAGATGGGATGATGTTCTGAGATGCACCACGGCCGCCGCGCCAGTCTTTCGCAGAAGGACCGTCAACGGTTTTCTGAGTCGCAGTGGTTGCGTGAACAGTGGTCATCAGGCCAGATACGATACCGAACTTGTCGTTCAGTACTTTCGCGACAGGCGCTAGGCAGTTCGTGGTGCAAGATGCGTTAGAAACGATATCTTGACCCGCGTAATCGCTGTGGTTAACACCCATAACGAACATTGGCGTTGCGTCTTTTGATGGACCAGTTAGAACAACTTTCTTCGCACCCGCTTGGATGTGTTGACGCGCTGTTTCGTCAGTTAGGAAGATACCGGTCGCTTCAGCAACAACGTCAACACCCACTTCATCCCACTTAAGGTCTGTTGGGTTACGTTCTGCTGTTACGCGTACGGTTTTGCCGTTAACGATCAGGTTACCACCTTCAACTTCTACGGTGCCGTTGAAACGGCCGTGAGTTGAATCGTATTTCAGCATATAAGCCATGTATTCAACGTCGATAAGATCGTTGATTGCTACCACGTCGATGTCGTTACGTTCTACAGACGCACGAAATACGAAACGGCCGATACGGCCAAAACCGTTAATACCTACTTTGATAGTCATTATGTTGCTCCACAACTTAATTTCTAGTGAGATTAAACTGGTAGTAAAATTACAGAATAGGACCCCGCCATGCAAGGGTAATCGCAGCCAAAATTGTCTAAAATCAAAAAAAAGTACGGATTTTTTTTACATCGCCTAAACATTTGGCGCCCTTACGGCCATGCCTGTGTTGTCTTTAATCAACCGTGGATAAAGAACAATCAGGCTTGGCGCAACAACTGGTACTTGATAGCGTAGAAGCAGAAGGGCAATTACGAAAGGCAAACTGGTACGACAAGTTTGACGTGACCGGTTTACCTTTGATTGAGCGTTGCTTTTTACTGAGTGGTTGCCTTTTACTGAGTAATGGGTGCGAGCAATGACGCTTGAAAATTGCCATCGTCGATCGCGGCTGATATTTCAAATGCCAATCGCTGCAGTGACGTCTCCTGTTGTTCGCTCAGTGTGTAAAGTCGAGACAAACGATCACTGTTGGCAATGGGAAGATTGTAACTTTGCCCCACTTTCGCCCACAAATACGCATGTTCAAAGCGTTTAAGCGCATGATTGGTGGTGGCGAGTGATTTAATCACCTCTGGAATCACGTCTTGCTTTACGGTGAGATCGCGGCCGTCATACAGCTCCAACGCGTGCAATAAAATCTCCACGGTTTTAGCTTTATCCCGTGAGACATAATAGGTCGCCAGACCAAGTTGTAACTGGGGCGTTTCCAGATGGGGAGTGCCTTCAAGCTTTAAAAACTGGGGTAGGGCGCCGTTGTCACCCTGAGACCAACGGTAGTAAATCACCGGTGGTTGATAAGAGGCTTCCAGTTCATCTTCCAAACGAGCAATCGCATCATAAGCATGGTAGACCGCCTCCGTACGCTTGGTTTTGCGTTGTTTGAGTGTGGTAGGCTCAATTTCAGCTACCAGCTCCATACAGCGCAAGTACGCCTTTGTTTGCTTGAGTTCGGTAAGTTTATTGAGATCGGTTGGCTTTTGGTCAACCGCCAAACGATCGAAAATCAGGTCCGAGCGCTCAAATCGGCATTGTCCGTCGCCAATGTTTAGCCCTTCGCATAATTCGGGGTGCGTTTCGCACACTTGATTGGTGGTCGGTTGTCCATCGCAGCCGACGAGTAGCAGTAAACTCGTGACAAGACCGAGACGATAAACGTAGCGAGTAAGTAATCGTAAATTCATTATTTGTCGTACCCTGAGTCAACTACGTCGAGTATACGTTATCTTTGAGTGTAGTTGATGCGTAAAAGCGTGATAAAGCGCACTGTGCTAAACATGCCGTCTACCGACCAAGATCAGGCATAATAGTCGGACCCGGACCACACAGAGGTAATCATGGATATAGAACAAGTCTTAAAAGCAATGACGCCTGAAATATACGATCGTTTGTGTTACGCGGTAGAAACCGGTAAATGGCCTGATGGTACCAGCCTTAATCAAGCACAACGCGATCAAGCCTTGCAAGCCGTTATGCTTTATCAATCACGTCATAACAGCCAGCCTCAACATATGACGGTCGCGAAAGGGGGTCAGGTGACTTGGAAATCAAAAGCCGAGCTCAAGCGTGAATTTGCCGGTCAAGATGGGCAGCGCATCGATATTGAGACCAAGCACTAGTGCTAACCCAGTCAGCACCAATGCTGATCGAATAGATTGGGCGGCACGCCTTGTGGGATATGGTTTGCTGAACGTGTCCTCGCTAAAAAGTAAACGCCGGCATTCGGCCGGCGTAATCGTCACAATAGCGTTCACCGTCACTTCTGTTCACACGCTAATAATAGCTGAGCTCACCACGTAAATCTTTTTGCACCCAAGTTCGCAAGGTTTCAAAGGGTAATGACTGACTGAGCAAGAAGTGAAGCTTGGCTAACGCCGCTTCGGGTGTCATGTCATAACCACTCAGTACTCCCGCATCGGCCAGCGCACAGCCGGTCGCATAGCCACCCATATTGACCCGTCCTGCCAAGCATTGAGTTAAATTCAACACCAGCACACCGCGATCCGTAGCCTGTTTGAGTAAATCGAGTAACTCGGGATTTTGTGGTGCGTTGCCGACCCCAAAGGTTAATAAGATCATCGCATTGACGGGCTGTTTAAGCGCATTTCTGACAACGTCTGGCGAAATGCCTGGATACATCATGATCACGGCAACCGGTTGATCGCTAATAGTATGGACCTTAAACGGCCCTTGCGAAGATTGATTGAGCTTGTCCGCTTTTACCTCAATATGAATCCCAGCTTCAAGCAACGCTGGCAAGTTGGGTGAGGTGAACGCGTTAAACCCGTCAGCATGCGACTTAGTGCTCCGATTACCGCGCAGAAGTTGGTTGTTAAAAAACAGCGTCACTTCGTTCACCGGATAATTCGATGCAATATGCAGTGCGTTGAGCAGGTTGGCTTGCCCGTCGGAACGCAACTCAGCAATCGGGATCTGGGAGCCGGTGACTATTACCGGCTTTTCTAAATTTTCTAACATAAATGACAGCGCCGATGCTGTGTATGCCATGGTATCTGTGCCATGCAATATCACAAAGCCGTCATATGCGTGGTAATTTTCGCCAATATCGTCCGCAATCCGTTGCCAATCCGTTGGCGTCATGTCCGATGAATCAATGAGTGGTTCGTACTCATGGATAGTAAAAAGCGGCATTTCTGGACGATGGAATTCAGGCATGTTTTCCAACTGTTGCTGGAGAAAGCCGGACACTGGAACATAACCATGATCAGATTTTTGCATCCCGATCGTGCCACCAGTGTAAGCAATATAAATATGTTTACGTTCCATCATGTCAAATCTGCATTTAATGAGCGTGAGCACAGTATACATGTAACGATTACATCGGTAATACCGAGCGACACACAGAATAGAAGAAAAACAGAGAAGAGGCCCTGACCGAACGGCCAGGGCGAGTGGTTCCTACTGATACTCACAGTTTAAGCAGAATAAGTAACGACCTTGCGGATCGTTAAACTTTTCCAGCAAGGTTAACGACTGCCACTGGGGCGATGCCGTCAACTGGCGCGCAATCGATGGCATTGTCGCTTGCACCGCTTCACCGAGCACGTTGGCGCTTTGCCCCAGCACTTCGTTGATAAATTGCTCAAACGGCGTCAGTGGCTGTTGCATCCAATCTAGTTGATAGTTTTCGAGGTTAGCCAGTTCAGCGGCGGCAGACACGGCGTCGTCAAAGTCACCCAAGCTGTCAACTAATCCCAAACTCAAGGCATCTTGTCCCGTCCATACCCGACCTTGAGCGACTTGGTTTGCCTTTTCCATCGACATATCGCGATGGTTGCTGACCAATGACAAGAAGCGATGGTAACCATGCTCAATGCCTAACTGCATGATATCTCCTACCTCGTCTGGCAGTGCCCGCGTTACGCCAACTCCTGCAAACGGTGTGGTGCCGACACCATCAGACTGCACGCCGAGATCACCCAGCGTGTTCTCAAAGGTGGTGAATAAGCTAAAAATACCGATTGACCCGGTAATCGTGGTGGGCTGAGCGATAATACGATCAGCGCTGGCAGATAACCAATAACCGCCAGAGGCGGCGACACTCGACATCGAGACCACCACAGGTTTACCCGCTTCGCGTAGCGCATCCACTTCATTACGGATAATTTCAGAGGCGAATGCACTGCCCCCCGGACTATCGACGCGAAGCACGACCGCTTTCACACTGCTGTCAAGGCGGGCATCGCGCAGCATAGCGGCAGTAGTATCGCCACCCACGGTCCCTGGGCGCTGACGTCCATCCATGATCGGGCCACTGGCGACCACGACGGCGATATTATCACTGCCTGGCAGGCTAAAGCCGCTTTGTATTTTTGGCAGATAATCGTAATAGCCGGTGTATTCGAAGCTGTCTTCACCGTCACTGCCAAATTTATCGGCCAAATAGCGACGAATTTGCTGACGCGTCATGCGCTTATCGACAATGCCAAGATGCTCAGAGAGGGCGGCAAAATCGCCATCAAAGTCACGTAATGAGGCCAGTAATTGCTTCGCGCTCGGGGACAGTACACTCGGCTCGATGCCACGATTGTTCGCCACATCGCCGACATAGGCATCCCACAGCTGAGATAACCAAGCTTGATTGGCTTCTCGGGCAGCGTCTGACATATTGTTGCGTGTGTATGGCTCCACAAATGACTTATAAGTACCGACTCGGAACACGTGTGTGCTCACATCGAGCTTATCGAGTAGGTCCTTCCAATATAAGTTGTAACTGCCGTAACCTTGGAGCATCACCATACCATCGGGCGACATTAGGACTTCATCGGCATAACTGGCCAAGTAATACTGGCTTTGACTGTAGGTGCCGCCAATTGCAATCACAGGTTTACCGCTGTTTTTGAAGTCCTCGATGGCTTTGGCGATGTATCGTAGCTTGGTCAGACTGGTAGAAGGCATATCGCCTAGGCTTAAAACTAAGCCATTAACCTGTTCATCCGTCGCGGCATGGCGCACGGTATCAACAATATCAAACAATACGTTCTCGGTTTCTACCGGTTGTCCGAGCGCATTGCGAGATAAGGTATCAACAGGACTTAAGCGCTGTTGTTGTTCAACAATAGGGCCGTCAATATTGAGTAGGAGCGCCCGTGGCTCTGGCTCACTTTGCGCTACTTTTGCGGTAGCGGGGTCCTTTGAGGTCAGCGGCGTATCGGCAGTAAAAGCAAAGTAGATTGCCACGATCACGCCTATGAAAAGGACGTTTAACAAAAGTTGGCGGGCGAAACTGAGAATACGCCACAACCATCGGAATAGGGATGCAATAAAGCGAAACAGTTTTTTCATACGTGAGTCCATCGGTGCATGTCGCTGATATCCTAGCTGATCAGAGCTCAGATCGATAGGCTATCAACCGCGTCATTGTTCTATAATACCGAGCGAAAGTCCTACCCAGATCAATAATTCACGATTTCATGTTGCCAGCTTGTAAACGAATGTTTGAAATCACGTGTCCGTCAGCGCTATAGTCTGGTCAGACCACAACAATAAGTGAGCAAGCGATGGAACAGCACCCTTATCCCCACATGCTAGCCCCGCTCGATCTTGGGTTTACTACCCTGAAAAATCGTGTCTTGATGGGCTCGATGCATACCGGGCTTGAAGAAGCAAACGATGGTTTTAAAAAATTGGCGGCTTTTTATGCTGAGCGAGCCAAAGGTGAGGTGGGGCTTATTGTAACAGGCGGATTTTCGCCTAATTTTCGTGGCCGTCTAACCCCATTTAGTGCCCAGTTTAGCTCTGGACGCGCGGCGCGTGCACATCGCGCGATCACCGAAGCCGTTCATGAAAATGGCGGCAAAATCGCGCTGCAATTACTTCATGCCGGTCGTTATGCCTTTCATCCGTTTGCCCAAAGTGCGTCAGCGATTCGCGCGCCAATCAGTAAGTTCACCCCGTTTGAAATGAGCGAGCGGGCGATTTGGCGTACGATTAAAGCCTTTGGCCGCAGTGCCGCGCTTGCTCGCGAAGCTGGCTATGACGGGGTCGAGATCATGGGCTCTGAAGGCTACCTGATCAATCAGTTTTTCTGCCACCGCGCCAACCGCCGTTATGACCAATGGGGCGGGCCAGTCGACAATCGTATGCGGTTTGCGGTTGAAGTGATGCGAGCGGTGCGTCAAGCGGCCGGTGATGACTTTATCGTTATTTTTCGTCTGTCGATGCTGGATTTGGTCGAGCAAGGCAATACCTTTGAAGACGTGGTCACGCTCGCGAAAGGCCTAGAAAAAGCAGGCGTCACTATTATTAACACCGGTATTGGCTGGCATGAAGCGCGAGTGCCTACTATCGCGACCCAGGTGCCACGAGGCGCATTTAGCTGGGTCACTGAAAAACTAAAAGGCGAGGTATCGGTGCCGTTAGTCACCTGTAACCGTATTAATACCCCAGAGGTTGCCGAGTCGATTCTCTCCAAGGGGCAAGCGGATATGGTCTCTATGGCGCGCCCATTCTTAGCCGATGCTGAATTCGTTGCGAAGGCCAAAGCCGATCAGTCGAATGACATTAATACGTGTATTGCCTGCAACCAAGCCTGTCTGGACCATGTCTTTAAAGGCAAGCGTGCCAGTTGTTTGGTTAACCCTAAAGCCTGTTATGAAACCGAGCTCGTGGCAACGCCTGTACGCCAAGTGAAACAAGTGGCGGTAATTGGTGGCGGAATGGCCGGGATAAGCTGTGCCACTGAAGCGGCTGAACGCGGACATGACGTGACCTTGTTCGAAAAAGCGGATCGGCTCGGCGGCCAGTTTAATTTAGCGATGACGATTCCGGGAAAAGAAGAATTTAAAGAAACCATTCGCTACTACCTCAGACGATTGGAAAAAGCAGGCGTGACGGTCAAGCTTAATCAAGCCACTGATGTCGATACATTGCGTGCGTTTGACGATATTGTTGTCGCCACGGGTGTGAAGCCACGCCGTCCCGCCATTGAAGGCATTGATCACCCGAG
The DNA here is from genome assembly GCF_001996185.1 of Salinivibrio costicola subsp. alcaliphilus. Taxonomy (NCBI): domain Bacteria; kingdom Pseudomonadati; phylum Pseudomonadota; class Gammaproteobacteria; order Vibrionales; family Vibrionaceae; genus Salinivibrio; species Salinivibrio costicola. The sequence continues at coordinate 26,800 of NZ_MUFR01000011.1, read as the reverse complement.
CGTTATTGATTATCAAACCTTTATTCGTGAACAGCCTGAGCTGGGGAGCCATGTCGCCATTATCGGTGCTGGTGGGATCGGCGTTGATGTCGCGACCATGATTACCGAACCCAAAAATCAAAGTTTGGACGCTTGGCTCAATGAGTGGGGAATCGATAAGACTATTACCCACGAAGGCGGACTCTACCCTGGGCACGATACGCTTAGCGACAAGCAGGTGTGGGTATTGCAGCGTCGCGAAGGACGAGTCGGAAAAGGTCCGGGCAAAACCACCGGTTGGATCCATCGAAAAACGTTACAAAAGCGTGGTGTGAATCTTGTCGGTGGCGTGAGCTACCATAAAATTGACGATGAAGGCCTGCATATCAGTGTTAAAGGAGAAGCACACCTGATCCCTGCCACCCAGATCATCTTGTGTGCGGGGCAAGAATCGGTGAATACGTTGGCCGAGCAGCTTGATGATGCCAGTGTCTCTTACCATTTAATTGGTGGTGCCGAGCATGCGGGAGAGCTCGATGCGAAGCGAGCCATTCGCCAGGGGATTGAGACAGCCTTGGCGCTTTAGCGGCGGGAGTCTGTGCTAATATGCTGATATCCGCTCATGCAGTGAGCACTAAACGGTTAAAAAGGATAAACCATGGACGCACTTGATTTGCTATTAAAGCGCCGCTCTGTGCCACGATTAGCAGCGCCAGCGCCGAGCGGTGAAGCACTAGAAAACATTATTCAAGCAGGATTACGAGCCCCTGATCATGGCGCACTAACGCCGTGGCAGTTTGTGATTTGCGAGGGCGATGGGCTGACGCGGCTTTCAACCATTTTAGCCGAGGCAGCACAGGCCAACGGCGCGGATGAAACGGCAGTGAAAAATGCCAAAAACGCACCCTTTCGGGCCCCGATGGTGGTGGCCGTGATTGCGCGTACACGTGTGCATGACAAAGTTCCGACCATTGAGCAGCATATTTCTGCGGGATGTGCGACGCATGCGATGCAAATGGCAGCGGTCGCACAAGGGTATCAGGGCTTTTGGCGCACTGGCGCATTTGCATACCACCCCGCTGTGAGAGAGGCGTTAGCCGTTGAAGGCGATGATCATATCGTGGGTTTTTTGTACTTAGGAACGCCTGATTGTGCGGCGGCTAATGCGCCTAAACGCGATACTAGCCAGTTTGTCTCTTATCTTTAAGCCACGAGAAGGGCTTGGTTAATCGAGTAAACCTGTGCATATGTACAGGTTTTTTATTGCGCCTCGATCGTGCTTTGCATACCATGCGGACAGCGACTGATAAAGAGACTCTGTCATGGCACGATTATTTATTGCGGAAAAACCGAGTTTAGGGCGCGCAATTGCCGCAGGCCTGCCTAAGCCTCATAAAAATCAGAAAGGATACATTGAAACAGGGCAAGGCGATGTGGTCACTTGGTGTATTGGCCACTTACTCGAACAAGTCGAGCCCGAGGCTTATGACAGCCGCTATAAAAAATGGCATCTGGCTGATCTTCCTATTGTGCCTCAACAATGGCAATTGCGCCCGCGCAAAGCCGCCTCGGGCCAGCTGTCCGTGGTTAAAAAACTGATTAAGCAATTTGATCAGCTGGTTCATGCCGGCGACCCAGACCGCGAAGGGCAGCTGCTGGTGGATGAAGTGATTGACTATGCGAAGGTCAGTCAGAGCAAAAAAGCCAATATAAAACGCCTTTTGATCAGTGATTTAAACCTCTCTGCGGTGAAAAAATCACTCAGCAACATGCAAGACAATAAAGGTTACATGCCCTTATCTGTTTCCGCGTTAGCTCGCTCACGTGCCGATTGGGTCTATGGGATGAACCTAACGCGCGCTTATACCCTGCTAGGGCAACAGGCCGGTTATCAAGGCGTATTGTCGGTCGGGCGGGTACAAACGCCGGTGCTTGGCCTAGTGGTGCGACGCGATCAAGCAATCAAACATTTTATTCCCCATCCGTATTATCAGCTCGACGCCATCATTGCTCATCAAGGGAGTGAAATACGCGCGCGATGGCAGCCCAGTGACGCCTGCGCCAAATGGCAAGACGAGCAAGGGCGCGTACTTTCTCGGTCACTCGCCGACAATGTCGCCTATCGAATTACGGGGCAGCCAGCCACGGTCACTGACGCGGAACGTCAGCAGCGAAAGCAAGCGGCGCCACTGCCTTATAACTTGTCAGCCTTGCAAATAGACGCATCAAAGCGATTTGGTTTTAGCGCCCAAAAAGCCCTGGATGTGTGTCAACAACTGTATGAGCGCCACAAAATCATTACCTATCCGCGATCGGATTGTCGTTACTTACCTAAAGGGCACTTCGCTGAGGCGCCCAAGGTGTTGGCAGCGATTAAAAAGGGGTGTCAGACACTGATCCAGGCTTGTGACAATGCGGATCCAAAACGCAAAGGCAAAGCATGGAACGATGCCAAAGTCGGTGCGCACCATGCGATTATTCCAACCGCGAAAGCTGCGCCTGCGAGCTTGTCAGGCGATGAAGCGAAAATTTATCAGCTGGTGGCGCGCCAATATGTGATGCAGTTTTATCCGCCTGCCGAGTATGCAGAAGGAAAACTGGTGTTCGATATTGCCGGTGGCTGTTTTATTGCCAAAGGCAAGGTGCTCACTCAAGCGGGCTGGCGCGCGCTATTGCCCTCCACGCAAACCGCAGACAGTGACGCCACGCCTTTGCCCTTAATGGAGAAAGGTGAGCAAGCGCAGTGTGAGCGTGGCGACATTAAAGACTGCATGACCGAGCCACCGGCTGCGTTTACCGAATCCAGTTTGTTACAAGCGATGACCGGCATTGGTCGCTATGTGCAAAACAAAGCACTGAAAGAGATACTGCGAGAAACCGATGGGCTCGGGACCGAAGCCACTCGGGCTGGGATTATTGAGCTGTTGGTAAAACGTGGTCTTTTGAATCGACAAGGAAAAACACTTCATGCGACAGCCAGTGGAACGGGATTAATTGATGCCTTACCCGACAGTGCGACCTACCCGGATATGACCGCTGATTGGGAGCGGCAGCTGCAAGATATGGCGGACCGACAATGCGCGTATCACCCCTTTATGCAAGCGTTAACCGACAAGGTCGCGGGCTTGATTGAAAGTGTAAAAACCTCACCACCGCCTGCCTCTTTGCAAGGTTTACCGGCTGCGCCGGCAAAAACATTTAAACGTAAAACACGGCGCACCAGCACTCGTCGTAAAGGACCGGCGAAATCAACGGGTAAGACCGCGACACAATAACCGCACCAGTATACTCGAGCAAAAAATGCAGTGATCGCCCGACAACAGACTCGCTGCCACTAAAATAAATAGGCGGCGAGACAACCGACCAACGTCATCACAAATAAAAAGAGTTTTAATAGCTTGGGGTTCGCGGAGATAGCAAATCGTACCGCAATCCGTGCCCCGACCATGGTCCCTATCGCCAGGATCAGCCCTGGCGCCCAACGGACCAGATCATCAGCAATAAATACCAACAGTGAAAGAGAGGTGAAAGCTAAGGTGCATGCCAGTTTGAGTGCATTACCACGGACCAAGTCGTAGTGTAAGGTGCCACATAGCGCGGCGAGCAAAACAAATCCGACCCCTGCTTGTACGAATCCGCCATAAAAGCCTGCGAGCATAAGGCCGAACCATGCGGTGGGTGTGTCAGCCACCTTTTTGACTGGCGTACCGGTGGGGGGGCCAAAAGTGGCTGGCTTAACCAGCATCACTACCGTCATGGTCAGCAAGGTACCGAGTAGCAAGGGTTTGACCCAACTGGTTGGCAACCATGCAGCGGCCAATGCGCCGCACAAGCCCCCGATTAAATTCGGTATCAATACCGGAATGATATCCTGAGTATCGAGCTTGTCATGTTGACGAAACCCGCTCATCCCTGACGCACACTGTAGCCATACCGCCACCCGATTGGTGGCGTTGGCGACATCGGCAGGCATGCCCATCACCATCAATGCAGGTAATGTTAGGTTAGAGCCACCACCCGCGAGGGTATTGATAATCCCGGCGATCACGCCCAAAACCACCAAGATAAAACTGTATTCGAGGCTGATTGCCATACACGCTCCTTGTTTGCAATCTCTTGTGTTTTTTGGATAAAGGCGGTTTGATTGTATCGCCAATATGTGTATGTAACCGTTTGATCCTACGCATACAGAGCCTGTGTAATGCGGTGAAACTGACCGGTAACACTGGCGATTCTCTCTATGCCCTTTATAATCACGTGCTACACCTGAGGTTTTTGGTTAATGTTCGCTCCATAAGCAGAGCGAGATAAGGTTGTACCAGGTCATGCAGCAAGCTGTTCCATCGGCACTTGATAAAGTCGCCCGCCGCTCGGCGCGAGTCGGATTCATTTATAATGTGGTTATCTCCGTGATGGTTTTCATGTTTGCGGTGGCTTCCGTGGAGTTTTGGCTATATCAACAAGCCCATGACCAAGAAGTAAAAGACGTTCGTAACGCCTTGTTGGCCTACCGCTCCCGGATTGAGCTTAAAGTGACGCAGAATGTCGATTTAAGTCATGGACTGACCACCTATATCAGCTTAAATCCAGATCTGACGCAAGACCAATTTTCCCGCTTTGCCAGCCAGTTAAAAGCCAAATCTCCTCATATCCTCAATTTTGGTGCCGCGCGTAATTGGGTGATCAGCCATGTGTATCCTGAGAACCTAAAATCATCGTTAGTCGGGACGCGTTACCATGATGTGCCTGAGCAATTAGCCAGTGTACGTGCGGCGTATGCCTCCAGTGAGCCCGTGATTTCAGGGCCGGTCGATCTTCTTCAAGGCGGAACCGCCTTAATTGCACGTCAATCGATCATCAATCAAAACACAGGGTTACCCTGGGGCGTGTTATCCACGGTGCTCGATATTGATAGCCTTTTCTCCGCAAGCTTTGCCGAAGGCGAGGCGTATCCAGTGCGTGTGGTGTTGCAAGAAAAATCGACCGCCGAGGGGAGGTTTACCCCCATTTTCGGTGACCCCTCGATCTTAACGCAGTCCCCTGAATCCGTCGCAGTGAGCTTGCCTTCCGGCCACTGGCGCTTATTGGGGATCCCGCAAGACGGTTGGAAAAGTTTGCACCCTCACCCCACGGTATGGGGAGTTGGCTTGATTATCTTAGGGTTTTGGCTCGGCGGATTATATGCCCGATTAAATGCTGGACGCAGCTTTGCGCAGTCGATTGGTCGCATGGTTGATGATAGTTACCGCTTTAGGAGTATCTTTAAACGCCATGATGCGGTGATGATGTTACTGGATGCCAAAAGTGGCGAAATTTTAGATGCTAATGACAGTGCCCAACGTTTTTATGGCTATGACCATGCAACGCTCACAGCGATGAGTATCAGCGAGATTAATACACAAGTCGACAGCACCCTCAAACAAAGCCTTTCACAGGCGAGACAGCGCGAGAAAAACTGCTTTATTTTTGAACATCGGCTAAAAAACGGTGAGAGTCGCCAGGTCGAGGTTCATTCATCCCCGATCACCGTTGGTAACGCCCGCCTGCTGTTCTCGGTTATCCACGATGTATCTGAACGGTTAGAGGTTGAACGTAAATTGATGCTCAATGCGAAAATCTTTGAGCAATCGAGCGAAGGGGTGCTGATCACGGATGCGCAAGGTGCTATCGTCGCCGTCAATGGTGGCTTCAGTGCGATCACCGGGTATCAAGAACAAGATGTCGTCGGCGCAATGCCATCCATTCTGAATTCGGGCCGTCATGACGCACATTTTTTCGCCGAAATGTGGCAGCAGATACATCAAGAGGGACATTGGAAAGGCGAAATCTGGAATCGCCGCAAAGATGGTATCGTGTATCCACAGCTTCTCTCGATCAGTGTAGTAAAAGATGACGCCGGTGACGTGGTGAATTATATCGGTGTTTTCTCTGATATCACCCAGCTTAAAGACTCAGAAAAAAAACTGATTGATTTGGCCCACAATGACTCGCTAACCGGATTACCGAATCGCCTGCTGCTTACGTCGCGCATTCGTCAAGCGATGAATAGGCAAACGGTCCAGCGTAACCAGCTGGCGTTGATGTTTCTCGATCTTGACCAGTTTAAGTTCGTCAATGATAGCCATGGCCATACCGTCGGTGATGAACTCCTTAAATTAGTCAGTCAGCGCTTAGAGGGTCTGTTAGAGGAGGGCGATACCTTAGCCCGTCTCGGTGGCGATGAATTTGTGATCCTACGGGTGATTCATGCTGATGATAATGCCTGTATTCGCTTATCTGAAGATGTGATCCATGCCATGAATCGCCTGTTTATGCTCAAAGGTGGGATCGACGCTCAAATCGGTGTCAGTATCGGCATTGCCCAATATCCAGAGAATACCGCGAGTACTGATGATCTGCTGACCTTTGCCGATTCGGCGATGTATCACGCGAAAAAATCGGGGCGAAACACCTATGCGTTTTACAATGATGCGTTGACGGTAGAAGCGAATCACAAGTTACGTTTGGCGGTCGAGCTACGTCAGTGTGTGCAAAATGAAGAGTTAGAATTATATTACCAACCCCAGGTCGATCTGGTGACCGGCGATATTATTGGCGTCGAGGCGTTATTGCGTTGGCATCACCCAGAGCGGGGGCTGTTATCACCGTTTCACTTTATTGATGTCGCCGAAGAGCGCTCGATTATCCACGATATCACGCAGTGGGTGGTTGAGACTGGATGTCAGCAATTAAAAGTCTGGCAGGATACGGGCCTCAACGTGTCTATGGCGGTGAATATCTCGCCGCGCAACCTTGCCGACGTGGCCTTTACGCAAGTGGTGTTTGAGGCCTTGGACCGCACCGGCGCCGATCCGCGCTTTTTAGAGTTAGAAATTACCGAAAATACCTTGATAGAAAACCAAGCCAACGCGTTAAAAGTGCTGGAGCAATTACGTGATAAAGGGGTTGGGATTGCGATCGACGATTTCGGCACTGGCTATTCATCGATGGCTTATCTCAAGCGCTACCCCATTTCAAAATTAAAAATTGATCGTCATTTCATTAAAGACATACAAAGCCAATCACCCGATGAACAAGAAGTGGCAATTGTGTCGGCTATGATTGCCATGGCCGATAGCCTTGGGATGGGGGTCGTTGCTGAGGGCATTGAGACCTTGCATCAACAGGCGATTTTGCATGAATTGGGCTGCACCTTTGGTCAAGGGTTTCTCTATCGCCGTCCTATTCCCGCCGTGGAGATGAGCGAATTGTTAGGCCTGGATCCGGAGGGAGAGTGCGGCGCGTAATCGGCTCCTCCTCTAACTGTCATCGCTCACAGTTTTAGGGCGCAGAGGCAGGAATGATGTCAATGCCTTGCTGTTTTTTTACTCTGATAGAAAATGGCAAGGAGCACAATCATGACTTTTTTCTTTCCTCGACAGCGGCTGGCCATCGCGGTAGCGGCCTCGTTGACTATGGCAGCGTCGTTTTCCACTGCGGCGGCCCCGCATATCACGGTAACCACAGCAACGACACAGTCTGACCGACCGCTTGATCCCAACGCCCCAGCGGTCTTCTCGTTAGGTAAGAACACCTACCAAATCAGTGTGGAAGGGATAGCAGGTGACTGTCAGGCCGCGTCTCCCGAGAACGCGAAATTTAATACGCCTATTCCGCTTTCTTGCCAAGATCAGACAAACTTTGAACTTACCGTGCGTTTTGCTGGGGATTATGGGTTTTATTATCAGCCAGAGACGCAAACAATCCGCGTTAAACGTGAACCGAAAAAGACCGCATCAAGGTTTAAACGCCCGTTGCCCGATGTCCAGTGTCACCGCTATCAAGGTGGGCCGGTCACCCTCTCTTTGGGAGAGAGTTTTGCCGATGGCACGCAATTAAAAGAGGCGCTCAGTGGGCAGGTTGTCACGGTGAAAAATCACAGCGTGACGCTCACCCCGGCCTCTGAAAGTGGCGGGTTGGTGTTGCTCGCCCCGGTTACAGCACCAGAGCCAGATTTTACCTATCGCAATGCAAACATTTATTTTGTCATGGTGGACCGATTCAGCAATGGCGATCCGAGTAATGATCACAGCTATGGGCGGCGTCAGGATAAAGCGCAAAACATTGGTACCTTTCATGGCGGAGATCTACAAGGCGTGATCGACAAATTGGATTATATCCAAGCGCTCGGCACCGATGTAATCTGGTTATCGCCGATCGTAGAGCAGGTTCCCGGGTTTGTCGGTGGTGGCAGTCAAGGGGACTTTCCGTTTTATGCCTACCACGGCTATTGGTCGCGTGACTTTACCCAAGTAGACAACAACTTTGGTGATGATGCCACACTAAAAAAATTGGTCGACGAAGCGCATCAACGCGGACTAAAGGTGTTTCTGGACGCAGTCGTCAATCACCCAGGTTACGCAACGCTCGCGGATTTACAGCAAGACGGGATTGAGGTAGTCAATGACACTGAATTACCGGCGCAATGGCAAAATTGGCAGCCCGGTGACGGACAAAGCTGGCATGACTTTCATGATGCGATTGATTATAAGAGCACGAATTGGCAGCAGTGGTGGGGAAAAGACTGGGTACGCGCAGGATTACCGGGGTACGATGAGCCTGGCAGCAGCGATAAAACGCTGACCTTAGCCGGATTGCCTGACTTTAAAACTGAATCTTCGCAACCGGTGACCCCGCCACAATGGTTGCTCAACAATCCCGGCACGCGGGTAAAGGTGCGAGACAATTACACAGTGAGTGATTACTTACTCGAATGGCAAACCCAGTGGGTTGCGCGTTTTGGTATTGATGGTTTTCGTGTTGATACCGTCAAGCATGTTGATGGTGAGGTTTGGCGAGCGTTAAAAGCACACGCCTCGGAGGCATTGAAAAGCTGGCGCGCCGCTAATAATCAAACGGGCGAGCCCTTTTGGATGATGGGAGAAGTATGGGGGCACAATGCCTACCGGAGCCCTTATTTTGACCAAGGCTTTGATGCACTGATTAACTTTGATCTGCAAAAGCGGATGGACAAAGGGGCGTATTGTTTAAGTGAAATGGAAACCACGTATCACGCGTACGCTGAGACCATGCAAACAGAAGCGGATTTCATTCCGGTTAGCTATATGTCGTCTCATGATACCGAGCTCTTTTTTAGCCGTTTTAAAGATGCCAGCATGCAGCGCGGTGCTGCCAACGCATTACTTCTGGCGCCCGGTGCGGTGCAAGTCTATTACGGTGATGAAGTTGGACGTGATTTAGGCCCTTACGGCGATGACTTTCACCAAGGAACACGCTCGGATATGGTGTGGCAGCGTAACGCCATGCAGGCGGGGTTATTAAACCATTGGCGAAAAGTGGGGCAGTTTAGGCAACGCCACCCTGCGGTAGGTGCGGGCGCGCACCAAGTGATCCCTCAACCAGGCGCGTATGTCTTTTCCCGGCAATATGGAGAAGACACCATTGTTGCCGCGTTTGTCGGGCGTCAAGCCGAATAAGTGCCCGCCGCGAACAGGATGTTTATCCTTGTTGAACGTACCATACGAAAAAGCCCGTCACTCATTGAGTGACGGGCTTATATGTGTTGGTCGGTCTGACTGGATTTGAACCAGCGACCCCTGACACCCCATGACAGTGCGCTACCAGGCTGCGCTACAGACCGACTAAGCGCTATATTACGAATCGACCTAATGACTGTCAATTGCTAAACGCGGTTGTTTCCCCGTTTTTCAATTGTTTGGCTACTTATGCGCCACTTATTGGCCATTATTGCGGCTCGTGATCCTCAGGATAATAGAAACGCTTTAATTCGTGCATCACTTGCATCAATAGTGACAACTGGGGCTTACCTTCGGGAAGTGGGGTATAGTGGCGATCATAGACTTTATAATTGCCAAATTTATCCACCACCGTGGTTTTTTGTGGCTGTATCACCACAATATCGCGACTGTCACCGGCCAACACCCATTTGCGTGATTGGCTCTCGAGTTCAAACAGATTCACACCGCTACTGTAACTGTCGGCGGGTGAGCTCACCGATAGCATCGACTCCATCAATGTCGGTGCCACATCAAGGTGACTACTGTAATGATTGATCTGCTCGGCCGGTTGATTAGGCCAGTGCATCACCATCGGTACTTGAAGCTGATAACGGCTGTAGTTTGAGTTCGACCCCCAACTATTCATCCCGGTTTCATTAAATTCCATGCCGTGGTTTGCCGTAATCATCACTACGGTATTGGCTAGCTTTCCCGAAGTCTCAAGCTGTTGAATCAGTTCGCCCAATTGCTCATCCAGATAGTGAGCGGCATTGTTATAGCTATTTTTGAGGACCAAGCCTGTTTGCTGGTCGACACCGGCCATTCCACTGTTAAGCGCCGGTTGGAAAGGTTGCGCATAGTCGCCGCCTTGCTCATATTCATTCACCGTGGCGAGCTCTAAATAACCAAACCAAGGTGTATTTGCTTGGCGCCCTTGTAGCCAGCTTTGCATCGAGGTGATCGCACTGGCATCGGCCTGCCAAGCCGGTGCCTCTGACTGTGTATCTCGGTCGAGTGCGCGACTAAAAATACTTTGATAGTAAATGGGGTTAGAAAAGTTATCGCCACTGAACAGCCCGAGTTGATAGCGACGTTGATTGAGCGTATCCATCAATACAGGACGCAAACCCTCAGTTCGCGCGCTTTGCGCATAGCTGCCCGGCAGTCCATAAAAGAAACCAAACAAACCGGCCATATCATCGTTGCTGCTACTGAAGTGATTCTTAAACCACAGATTATCGGTAGCGAAACGATGCAGGTGAGGCATAGTGACTGGGTTAAGCATATCGGCACGCAACCCTTCAACCATCACCACCAATAAGTTTGGGCGGTATTTGTTGGCATCTGACGCAAATGACAGTGGCTCCAACGGATAACGAATCACCTCGCTGGTTTCTTGGCCGCGCTGCTCGCGTAGGCGTTGATACTCTTGTCGATCGAGCAAGCCATACTTTTCCATAAAGGTTTTTGCTGTCATCGGATACGAGACAGGAAAGGTCGAACGCTGCGCCGTGACCGGGCTGTAAATAAACGCATCGGCCCATATATGGATTAAATGGCTGGCAATAAAGCAAAGAGCAAACACGCTGGCAACCGGAACACCAACGCGTTTACGGGTTAATTTACGCAGCTTACGCCACACCCACTCGGCCATGACCAGCTCTAAGATAAAGATCACCGGCCCAGCAATAAATAAATACTGCCAGTGGGCATTCATATCGGTTTTTTCGCCGCTTAAAAGCAGCTCCCACACCAAGGGATTAAGATGTAGGTGTAAGGTTTGATAGGCGTAAATATCTAGCAGCAATACCATCATTCCGACAGTCGCGACTATTACCGCAAAAAGCCGCATAAGACGCTGAGACGGGATGATAAAACTGGCTGGAAAAATGATCAGAATATAAAGCGCAAAAACCAGGAAACCGAAGTGGCCGACCCAGTTAAAGATCAAGTAGCTTTGCCCTAATAGGGTGTCTGGCCACCCAGATTGGCTGATATAGCGGGTGCCCAGCAACATAGCGGCAATGATGTTGAAAAAGCTAAACCAATGCCCCCAACTGATCAGCTGGGATACTTTGTCGCGATACGATGTTCCGCTATCAACCATACAAATTTATTCTTCTCTGATTAGATACTGCTGCAAGCGTTATTGGTTATCGATGGATGCCATTAATGCTTGGGCGAACTTCTCGGCAAATGCCTGACGTTGTGCGGCAGGAATATTGTGGTTAAGGATATTGGTGGCGACATTCCCAATCACCATCAGTGATAAATCCGTCGATGCATCGTGTTGCTCTAACACATTGACAACATCACTGATAATACGTTCCACTTGCTTATCATCATATTTTGAGGTTACAGGCATAAAATCGTCTTGTCTTCTTAAAACCAAAGCAGCGTATAATAACCCACACTTTAGTCTTACTGAAAATCTTTTCAATCATGACCCTCACGCTTTCTAACGTAATATTACATCAAATTGTCAAACAAGCTGATGATTCGCTTAATGTTCAGCTTCGCGACGGACCATTACCGCTCAACGAACAAACCGAAAATCTGATGGCCGATGTACATCGGGTTTATCATGCAAAAGCAGGCAAAGGGTTTGCGTTGTTCGACACCGAGAGTGAATTCCAGCAATGGTTAAAGGCTTACCGCGCTAACGAACTGGACTTTCGAGCCTTTTCTGAACGTGCCGTTGAACGTCTGCGCGCTGAGCTCGCGAAATACCCATTTGCCGATAGTGGCACCTTGGTGATGGCGCATTATCGTGCCTTAGCCACTGACTACGTATTTATTGGTGTGGTGGAATCAAAGCACAGTTTACGTGTCACGGACGAGCTTGACGTTAACGCCACCGAATACCTAGATGTCAGCAAAATGGATATCGCGGCACGGATTGATTTGTCTACCTGGGAGACGGATCCGGCATCAAATCGTTACTTGTCGTTTATCAAAGGGCGAGTTGGGCGCAAAGTTGCAGACTTCTTCCTTGATTTTTTGCAAGCGGAAGTGGGCATGGACAGTAAACAGCAAAACCAAGTGCTGATGCAGGCGGTTGAGGATTACTGTGATGATGCCCGTTTAGATAAAGAAGAGAAGAACAACTACCGCAAGCAGGTGTATGACTACTGTAACGATCAGCTTAAAGCGGGTGATGAAGTGGTGGTCAAAGAGCTCGCGGAGGAATTGCCAGCGACCCCCGAAGGAACGGACTTTTATCAATACACCAACCAGCAAGGCTATGAACTGGAAGCGCAGTTTCCTGCCGACCGCACCACCATGCGCAAGTTAACTAAATTTGTCGGATCGGGGGGTGGCTTATCGGTCAACTTTGATGCCATGTTGATGGGGGAGCGCGTGTTCTACGATCCAGACACAGACACCCTTACCATAAAAGGGACGCCCCCAAATTTGCGTGACCAACTACAACGCCGTTTATCCAGTCGAGACGATGAATAAAAAAAGCGGGACACGGCTAACGTGTCCCGCTTTTTTTTAAGCGCTTTTATTGCTCGTTAGGCACGCTCTGGCGTAGACGCTATTGCGGTTGTATCTTCTTGCGCTTGCGCGGCCTGGTTTGGCTCAACCTTATCGACAAACCAACCGAAGTAGCTGGTCACGATGGTGACGGCAATACACACAAAGCTTAACCACATGAAAGGTGCATAAGACAAGGTGGCGACACCAAGAATACTGGCCATATAAATACCGTTATCACTCCATGGCACCATGCCTGAGGTTAACGTGCCACCAAATTCAGCGTTACGAGACAAGTTTTTACGTTGATAACCCAGTCTGTCGTAGTTTTTGGCACAGATTTTAGGGGTTAAGATCAGCGACACATACATGGCCGAGCCGAATACGTTCCCCATAAAGGCGGTGCCGATGGTGGAGGTTGCCAAGCTACCTGCACTGTTAACGCGACGCTCAAACAAGCTGGCAATGGTATGCAAGACCCCGACTTTTTCGAGTAAGCCACCAAAACCCAGACCAAACACAATCACAGCCACGGAACCGAGCATTGAAGACATGCCACCGCGGTTGAGAATGGCATCGATAAAGTCGACACCCGATGAGATAGAAAACGGCGCCCACGCGGTATTAATGGCGTTCACGGGGGTCATATCTTGCAGCATTACGGCCCAAACCACACCCAGTAATGAACCAAAACTAATGACCGGGAAAGACGGTAATCGCATTGCCAGCAGCGCGAGGACAATCAGCACCGGCACAAAGGATAGTGGTGAAATCACAAACTGATCTTGCATCGCTTGCTTCACCATCTCTACTTGGCTCATATCCACATTGCCTGCGTAGTGCCAGCCAATCAGAGTAAACAGAATACCGGTAATGATGTAACTGATCAGTGCAATCGGCAGCATGCCTTTAATATGCTCAACGATTTCGACGCCAGACATTGACGAGGCAAGGATCACTGAATCAGACAATGGCGACATTTTATCACCAAAGTAGCACCCTGAAAGAACGGCACCTGCCGTCATTGGGGCAGGGATCCCAAGGCCTTGACCAATCCCCATCATGGCAATACCCGCGGTTCCGGCAGCCCCCCAAGAGGTGCCCGTCGCTAAAGCGGTTAACGAGCAAATCAACATGGTCGCTAAAAGGAAGATAGAAGGGTGGATAGCTTTAAGACCATAGTAAATAATAGTGGGGACGATCCCGCCTGCAATCCAGGTACCTACCAATGCGCCAACCGATAGAAGTATTAAAACGGCGCCTAAGCCGTTAGAAATTCCTTTCGTGGCAGCACTTTCAAGATCTTTGTATTGATGGCCAAGTTTTAACCCCAATCCCATAATCACAAACCAGCCGATAAATAAGGCCAGTTGAATGGGGAGGTCTAATTTGGCGGTAAACGAAAACGCGAGCGCCAAAAAGGCGCCAAGTGCTAATACCACCTGAATGATGGAGGGTAATCGAGCTTGCTGTGTTGTCATAACTTAACCTTCTTCACGTCGCTTGCTGGGTAACCGGTCGCTTGCGGGTTACCGATAGCGTTGAGCGAGTCAATATCATTATCGGAAGGTGGATCGTCTGTGATTGCGCGACTACTCCCTGCGCGATTTAGCGATGCCTTAAGCAACAACCAAACTCACATCACTGTCCTTGTTTCAGTATCCTTTGTTCCATTTGTGAGGGGCCCTACTCTAGCTAACAGAGTAAAGTGATGGGAAACATTTTTGTCGCTTATGTGAGTCGCGCGCGAATTAAGTTACATCCTGACATAATTAGTTAATATATGGTTATTTTAAGGGTGTTTAAATGTTTCAATATTTTGTTTTGTCTGTGTTTTTCAGTTTGTTTTTTAGACGCCTGTACGTTAAATCAAGTTAGACATAGGTGACGGAAACTTGAAAATGAGGTCATTTAATAAGCAGGCAGAGGCGTTAACCTGACGACCGTGATAAGACGTGTTAGTATCAAAAACGTTTTTTCACTGACTGTCAGGCAACCATATGCTGTTGTTAACGGCGGTCACACAACATGGAGTGTGAAAATTATGATGCGAGTAGGTTTAGTTGGCTGGCGCGGCATGGTGGGATCGGTGCTGATGCAGCGCATGGTAGAAGAAAAAGACTTCGACCATATCGAACCTGTGTTTTTTAGCACCTCACAAGTCGGGATTGCAGCGCCGAATTACGGGAAAGATGCAGGCATGTTACAAGATGCCTATGACATTGAAACGCTCAAAACCCTCGATGCTATTATCACCTGCCAAGGCGGCGATTACACCAACGATGTTTACGCAAAACTGCGTGAATCAGGTTGGAAAGGCTATTGGATTGATGCAGCGTCATCATTACGAATGGCAGATGATAGTATCATCACCTTGGATCCGATTAACTTCAAACACATCCAAGCGGGGATCCATAACGACACGCGCACGTTCGTCGGCGGTAACTGTACGGTTAGCTTGATGCTGATGGGCTTAGGCGGTTTGTATCAAAACGGTCTGGTTGAGTGGATGACCGCGCAAACGTACCAAGCGGCGTCTGGCTCAGGCGCAAAACACATGCGCGAGCTGATCAGCCAAATGGGTGTCATTAATGATTCAGTGAACACTGACTTAGCAAGCCCTGCAACATCTATTCTAGATATTGACCGCAAAGTGGCTCAAACCCTACGCTCGAGCGATTTTCCTAGCGAGCAGTTTGGTGCGCCACTCGCAGGCTCATTGATCCCTTGGATTGACGTCAAGCGTGACAACGGCCAAAGCAAGGAAGAGTGGAAAGCTTCGGTTGAAACCAACAAGATCCTAGGGTTACAAAACAATCCGATTCCTATTGACGGGACTTGTGTCCGTGTGGGAGCCATGCGCTGTCACAGCCAGGCGCTGACCATTAAGCTGAAAAAAGCGGTGCCGATGGATGAGATTGAAGACATGATTGCGTCGCACAATGACTGGGTCAGCGTGGTGCCTAACGAGCGTGACGTGACCATGACGGATCTGAGCCCAGCAAAAGTGACAGGCACCATGTCTGTGCCAGTGGGTCGTCTCCGTAAACTGGCGATGGGGGATGATTTCCTTAATGCCTTTACTGTGGGTGATCAGCTGTTATGGGGAGCGGCAGAGCCGCTACGCCGCACGCTGCGGATTATCTTGTCAGAAAAAGAACAAGATTAATTCTCTTGGATTTATCAAGCTCCGTTAAGCCGTCAACCTAGTTGGCGGTTTTTTTTTGCCCAAAATGCGAGTTTGCAAAGCGTATCAGGCATAAAAAAAGGAGGCGATAAACGCCTCCTAGTGATTGGTAAGCCTGGGTTTACAAGCGCCTAGGTTTGCAAGAACCTAGGTTTACAAGAGCCAGGGCTTGCAACAGACCTTTTTCGCGCTCGGTCTGTTGGCGATTGGTTTAGCCTGCGAAGTTTTTCGCGACGAAGTCCCAGTTAACCAGTTTCCAGAATGCAGCGAGGTAATCTGGACGCACGTTACGATAATCGATGTAGTACGCGTGTTCCCAAACGTCGACAGTCAACAATGGCGTTTCACCATCGTGAGTCACGGGTGTTTCGGCATTCGAGGTGTTGACGATTGCAACCGACCCGTCTGCTTTTTTCACCAACCAAGTCCAGCCTGAGCCGAAGTTAGTCACAGCAGCATTGGTGAACTGAGTTTTAAACTCGTCAAACGAACCAAATGCTTTGGTGATCGCGTCTGCAACGTCACCTGTTGGCTCACCGCCGCCATTTGGGCTTAGGCAGTGCCAGTAGAAGGTGTGGTTCCACACTTGGGCCGCATTATTGAACACGCCACCTGACGAGGTCTTGATAATATCTTCGAGTGATTTACCTTCGAAATCTGTGCCTTCGATCAAACCGTTCAACTTCACCACATAGGTGTTGTGGTGCTTGTCGTAGTGGTAGTCGAGTGTTTCTTTTGAGATATGTGGTTCTAGTGCGTCTTTTGCGAAAGGTAATTCAGGTAGTTGGAATGACATTGCTATATATCTCCGTTTTTATCGTGAGAGTGCTTCCTGTAGTCGATCACTGACAGTGCAGGGGCAAATACGAATGACTGACAACGGATGATCACTGACTACCCATTGCCGTTATCGCCACCTAACCATCGAGTGTGACTACTATTTTCGTTTTGCTAAGTCTAGTTTAGCAAGTTTTTACTTTATTAAAAGGATCGCAGCAAAATTTTTACGCTTAATCCCACAAAACATTTAGGCATTTTTTTCCAGCCTGTTAACCAGTAGAATCAAAATAAGATTCACAGACAGTGTTCGAGGAAGCAATGGAAACAATGGACAAAATTAAGCAGCAAATCGAAGAAAACGCGATTCTGCTATACATGAAAGGGTCGCCGAAACTACCAAGCTGTGGTTTTTCGTCACAAGCCTCTCAAGCGCTGATGTCGTGTGGCGAGAAGTTTGCTTACGTGGATGTGTTGCAAAACCCAGAGATCCGCGCAGAGCTACCTGTTTACGCACAGTGGCCAACATTCCCACAGTTGTGGGTTGACGGAGAGCTGGTTGGCGGGTGTGACATCATCTTGGAAATGTTCCAAAAAGGTGAGTTACAGCCACTGGTCAAAGAAGCGGCCGCGCGTCGTGATGCGAGTGAAAACGAGTAATTGTTCGCGTTTATCCGGCTCTCGCCGTATCACTGAAACGAGCCGTATCAGGAAAAAAGCCACGTTATAAAACGTGGCTTTTTTCTTGTCTATACCGCCTTTTTACTCACATAGCGCGTTTACGCCCTAGAGCATCATCGCGGCTAACCAGCCGAAGGCAATTAATGGCAGGTTATAGTGGATAAAGGTGGGGACCACGGTATCCCAAATGTGTTCATGTTGGCCATCGGCGTTCAGGCCCGACGTTGGACCCAAAGTAGAATCCGAAGCGGGTGAGCCAGCATCGCCCAGGGCGGCGGCCGTTCCCACCAAGGCAATGGTTGCCATCGGCGAGAAGCCAAACGCCAGTGAGAGTGGCACATAAATGGTAGCGATAATCGGAATGGTCGAGAACGACGAGCCGATCCCCATGGTCACTAGTAAACCGACAATCAACATCAAAAACGCCGCGAGCGGTTTGTTATCGCCAATCGAGCCTGACAAAGAAGCGACTAAGGACTCCACACCACCCGTTGCTTTCATTACCGCGGCAAACCCAGCGGCGGTGATCATAATAAAGCCGATCATCGCCATCATGTGTACCCCTTTGGTAAACACATCCTGGGTGTCTTTCCAACGGATCACGCCGCCAAAGGTAAACACCATAAAGCCGGCCAATGCGCCGACAATCATCGACCCTGCCATCAGCTGCACGCTTAACGCCGCGACAATCGCAATGCCTGCAACCCACAGGTTACGGGGGCTAATGGCGTGGTTTTCCGGCTCAGCAGTGAGGACGTCCCCTTCACTGTATTGGCGTGGCTGGCGATAGCTGATAAAGGTTGCGATCAGCAAGCCTACTACCATCCCGGCTGCCGGTAATAACATTGCCGTCGGCACCTGGCTGGCGACCACGTTTAGGCCATTGTCATTGAGGTTTTTCAGCAAAATATTATTCAAAAAGATGCCGCCAAAGCCGACCGGCAACACCATATACGGCATGATCAAACCAAAGGTCAGCACACAGGCAACCAGGCGACGATCGAGCTTTAAGCGTTGGAACACATGCAATAAAGGTGGGATCACAATAGGAATAAAAGCGATGTGGACCGGAATCGCGTTTTGCGACGAAATAGCCAAAAGGCCTAATAAGACCAAGACCACATATTTAAAGGTGGCGGTATTGGCATCGGTTGGGCGCGCGTTAAGCTTGCGGATCACCGAGTGCGCGAGAACATCGGTGATCCCTGAACGGCTAATTGCGACCGCAAAGGTACCGAGCATCGCATAACTGAGCGCAATAGTGGCACCACCGCCAAGGCCGCCTTCAAAGGCACTGATGGTCTCGGAAATACTGAGCCCACCGACCAGGCCACCAAGGACAGCACTAAAGGTGAGTGCGACGACGACATTGACGCGCATAAGGGCCAGTGCCAGCATGACACAGACTGAAATGACTACCGGGTTCATGGAAACGTTCCTGTTATAGGGGTTATCACTGCAGCATTGCCGCAGGGGTTATCTATGATTTTGTAATTAAGCTACCCAGTTTGCGCAAAATTTTGTCTGTGTCGAGGGGAAATCGTTTTTTTTTGGTTACTTTCTTTCATGCTTGTCAGCGTTGCTGAAATTCGCGACCAGCAAAGTAGGCAAATAGGGCGCGGCGCCGCCCCCAGGGATGGGTTCACGGCATGTCTGTGTACGGGGCTTGGTTGCGTTATTCCATCATAGCGGCCAGCCATCGCTTCTAATGTCATTCAGGGCGGGATACTAGATCGAAAAAAGCCGGCCTATGTAGGCCGGCTTGTTGGGTGATGGCTAGGTAGCAGTATTTAGAACAAGTAGTTCAGCTGCAAACCGTAGATGTAAGCATCGCCACCAGCTGAGAAACTAGTGGTAGTATCTACAGGAACGGACGAACTTTCAGTGAGCTTTTCTTGCCCACCGACTTGATCACCATCGAGGAAGGCAAAGCCGGCATCAATCGACAGGTTGTCATTGGCAGTATAGGTGGCACCCAGGCTCCACCAGTGACGGTCAGAATCTGGAATGCTTAGTGTGCGTTTTTCTGCTGATACCGGGCTTTCATCATAGGCATAGCCGGCACGGAAGGCCCAATGATCGTCCATGGTGTAAGTCGCACCTAGCGCATAACGCCAGCTGTTATCCCACCCTTCTTCTTTTTCGAAGCAGGTGTTATTGGTACATTGAGAGCCGGTTGCCTTAAGCTCTTCAAAGCTATCCCAGCCGGTGTACATGGCGCTGTAATGGACAGCGAATTGTTGATTTAGCTGATGGAAGCCGGAGAATTCGAGGATGTCTGGTAGGTTCAATTCTAACTCACCGTCGACGGTTGCCGGATTTCCTGTTTTAAGCTTATTTCCTGTGCCGTCCGTATATTTACCATCCAGGGTGACATCGGTTTGAGAACGATAGGTGAGACCAAAACGGTTGTTTTCATCTAATTCCCAAAGGGTGCCTAGATTCCAGCCAAAACCCCAACCATCGCCGGTTAATTTTGCTGCCTGATCTGTGGGCTCACCTCCAGGTCCTGGTGGAGATGGAATATTTGCTAACGCCCCTTTCTGACGTTTTAGCTCAGCATCCGCGTAAATGGCACTGATACCGGCACCAATACTCCACTGATCGTTAAGCTTATAAGCAATATTGGGATTAAAGTTCATGGTCACCAGTTCGGTAGAACCAGCGATTGACCCCGCGTAAAAGTCTTTTGGATAATCAGTCGATAAGCCAAAATTAGAAAAAGCAGAGAAGCCCACCGCTAATTTGTCATCAATCGGCTGGATGATATGAATATTAGGCACGTATTCAGTAGGAGCAATATCTTTGGCACTCGTACTGGTTGAGCCTTGAGGTAAGGCTCCTGGAGTAGCATCCGCATGCACATCCGGGTCAATGATACTTAAGCCGCCCGAGAATGCGGTGGTGTTAAAACGGGTTAGGGCAGCCGCGTTGCGTGCGCCGACGGCGGCATTGTCTGCGATAGCGGCTTCACCGGCAAAAGCACGCCCCAAACCGGATACCGAGGTTTCTGATACTTGGAAGCCGGCACTGTGTGCTTGTACGGCTAACAAAGATAAACTGGTTGCCACTAGCGATTTCTTAAATAGTGATGACATAACGCGCCTCACTCCTATGTTAATTAAGCTTCTTGTTCTTTGGGGCCGCCGCTTCAAAGCCCATCTTACGTGGGCGAGAGAAGTGGTCGGATGTTCTACAGGTTCAATACTGGCACCAATTTCGCGTTTGTTAAAGGTTGGTTTCAAAACGGATGCCGCACGATGTCACCTGGTTGGGCTGATAATGTTTCTATCGATTGTTTTAAGTAAATACTCTAAAGCGTTTATTACTCATCTCAGCCCGTGTTTGGCGTAATATGGATAAATTAATTCTGTCGCTCACTCCTTATGTGCCTGTTTAATCGTGGTTAATATGCTGGCTAAATAGAGGCCAAAATAAGATCACAAAAATGTGACAACAAACAAGTTGTTAACAATTGAATCATGCATTTATTGCTGCAACGGATAACCGTGGGTCGGCTCACGCGCTGGGGTTTTATTCGGGCGTCTCTTCTTGCGCGTCAGGCGCAGAGGGCAAAGGCCAGCCGCCTAGGCGCTTCCAACGATTAACAATTTCACAAAATAGCTCGGCCGTACGCTCGGTATCGTAAAGGGCGCTATGGGCTTCTTTGTTATCAAAAGCAATATCAGCGGTTTTACAGGCTTTAGCCAGCACGGTTTGCCCGAGAGCCAAGCCGCTTAAAGCCGCCGTGTCAAAGGTGGCAAAAGGGTGGAAGGGGTTACGCTTTAGTTTCGCGCGCTCGGCGGCGGCCATCACAAAGCTGTGATCAAAATTGGCATTGTGGGCGACCATAATGGTGCGCTGGCACTCTGCCGCTTTTTGCTCTTTACGGATCAGTTTAAAAATCTCTTTTAAGGCCTCGCCCTCATCAACCGCGCCGCGCAAGGGGCTATAGGGATCACGAATGCCGGTAAATTCAAGGGCCGCTGGCTCTAAGTTGGCGCCTTCAAAAGGCGTGACATTAAAATGCAATGTTTTATCCGGAGCGAGCCAGCCTTGCTCATCCATTTTTAAGGTTACCGCGCAAATTTCGAGTAATGCATCGGTGTTGGCGTTAAACCCGGCTGTCTCCACATCAACAACAACGGGAAAGTAACCACGGAATCGGGCCTTAAGGCTGTTTAGATCGCTTTCTTGGCTCATGCAATGTCACTTTACTTACAATAATCAGAGCATGATTATCGCAAATCCGGACGATAAGCTAAAGTCACCATCTTGCCGGTCGATATCTTTATCGTTACTCTTGTTGGTTAAACCGTCTCTCACTGCTGGGTGCATCCTCTTTAGGTGTGCAAATATGCCACTCCAAGGATCATAAAGCCTGTGCAGAGCCTCATGCGAAGTTCGGAGTCCAGAATGGCGTCTCGCCTTTTTAAGCCATGCCTGATTAATAATGTGTTGCCGGGCGCGCTGGCCCTCACCGTGGGTCTATTGAGTGCGGGTAATGTTTATGCAAACAAGCAATATGTCGCATCGCTTGGCGAGTCGAACTGGGCGGTGACCATAGATACACCGATCGAGTGCCGCCTGCAGCATAATATCCCTGGATACGGGCTCGCGTCGTTTACCTCGCGCGCCAGCAAAGACATGAATGTAGATTTCGAGTTGGAGATGCAGCGTCCTATGGGTGAGACAGCGCCGGTATCTTTGCTATCCATGCCTGCCGATTGGATGCCCGGTGAACCGGCCCGATACATGGACCAGCTTAAGTTTTTCCAACAGTTTGATGGTTATGTCGGCGGCCAAACGGCCTGGTCGATGTTGAGCGAATTGGAAGAAGGTCGCTTTCCTACCTTTAGTTTTCAAGATTGGCGGCGCCAACAGCGTCAAATCGATGTTGCCCTGTCTGCGGTGGCGTTTGGGGCACCGTACCAAGAATTTAGCCAATGCTTAAACACCTTATTGCCTTACGCGTTTGAGGACATTTCCTTTACCGTGTTGCGCTATCAAGAAAACAGCGATGAGCTCACCAAAGCGAGCCGCCAACGCTTAACCCAAATTGCCGAATTTGTCCGCTATAGCGATGATATTGATTTGGTTTTGGTCGCCACTTATTCCGATGCACGAGGCACACGCGCCGCCAATCAACAAATGTCGGAGCGGCGGGCGAAGAAATTACGTGACTACTTTACCTCTTTGGGCTTGCCTGAGGACAGGATTACCGTTGAAGCCTATGGCGAGCGCCGGCCGGTCGCCGATAACGAGGATCCCATTGGCCGAAGTAAAAACCGTCGTGTGGTGATCTCTCTGGGTAGGACCTTGTTATAAGGCACAGTCAACGTTCAGCGAGTAGGCGGACGTTCAGCCGAGGATGACAAACCAAAAGCGAACCTTAGTTCCCAGCGACAGAAATAACAAAGCCCTGCGGTTAAAGCAGGGCTTTGTTGTCTTGGCTATGTCGCTATCACTAAGGCTCACTCTGTTAAGCGAGTGAGCTTCATGAGCAGGTGTCAGTTAACCGTTTAGGCCAGCAGATGCGCTCTTGTTTTGAATAAGCTCGAGCTTATAACCATCAGGGTCAGTGACAAAAGCGATTTCAGTGCTGCCACCTTTTACTGGACCTGGCTCGCGAGTGATATTGCCGCCGGCTTGGCGAATTTGATCACAGGTGGCGTAAACATCGTCGACACCGATCGCAATATGACCAAAGGCGTTGCCGTGATCGTATTCCGATTCGCCCCAGTTATAGGTCAATTCGATCACCGCACCGTCAGACTCATCGCTGTAACCGACAAACGCCAAGCTATATTTATACTGCTCGTTTTCATTGGTGCGTAACAAACGCATACCCATTACGTCGGTGTAAAATTTCACTGCGCGATCCAGATCACCGACGCGGATCATGGTGTGTAGAATTCTGCCGTTAGACATGACGTTGCTCCTTTATTACTTGCCAGTGCTCGCCTGAAATAGCGTTAGCTGTCTGGATAGACTTTATCTTTATATTCACATAAATCTTCAATGATGCAACTGCCACAGCGGGGTTTGCGTGCCAGGCAGGTATAGCGTCCGTGCAAAATAAGCCAATGGTGCACATCGACCTTAAACGCTTTGGGCACCACCTTGTTTAGTTTCTCTTCCACGTCATTGACGTTTTTACCCATCGCAAACTTGGTGCGATTAGAGACTCGAAAAATATGGGTGTCGACCGCAATAGTGGGCCAACCAAATGCGGTATTGAGCACGACATTGGCCGTTTTACGCCCGACACCGGGTAAGGCCTCCAGCGCTTCGCGGTTTTCTGGCACCTCACCACCGTGCTGTTCGATCAGCGCACGACAGGTCTTAATCACGTTCTCGGCTTTGGAATTAAACAGGCCGATGTTTTTGATATAGGACTTCACCCCATCCACACCTAGTGCCAATAAGCCCTCTGGTGTGTTGGCCACCGGATAGAGTTTATCGGTCGCTTTATTGACACTCACATCGGTGGCCTGGGCAGACAGTAACACTGCAATCAACAACTCGAAAGGGGTAGACCAATGCAGCTCTGTTTGCGGTGTGGGATTGTTGTCCCGCAGCCGCTCTAAAATCTGTTGTCGTTTTTCTTTATTCATTTCCCTATCCCGTCACTGATTGCCGGTGATCCGCGCGCGTTCAATCACTGGTTTCTGCTCGGATTCTGTCTTACTGGCAAGATGGGTATCAATGATGTTCTTCAGAGCGATCAAAAAGCCCACCGCTAAAAATGCACCGGGTGGCAATATCGCCAATAAGAATTTGGTATCGAATTGGAAAATTTCAATCCGTAGTACCGAGGCCCAATCACCGAGTAACAGATCGGCGCCATCAAACAAGGTGCCGTTACCAATAATCTCTCGAATCGCGCCGAGTATCACCAGCGCTGCAGTCATGCCCGTTCCCATCCAAAAACCATCACTAACCGATAAGCCAACCGGGTTTTTTGAGGCAAAGGCTTCAGCGCGGCCGATAATAATGCAGTTGGTGACAATCAAGGGGATAAAGATCCCGAGTGACTGATAAAGGCCGTAAGCATAGGCATTCATCACCAATTGCACACAGGTGACCAATGAGGCGATCACCATCACGAAAATTGGGATACGCACTTCTTTAGGCACCCATTCTCGGATCACCGACACGATTAAGTTGGAACCCACTAGCACAGCCAGTGTTGCAATGCCGAGGCCCAGCGCATTGGTGACGGTGGCAGAGACTGCCAGCAGTGGACACAACCCCAGCAGCTGCACAAAGGCGGGGTTGTTGCTCCATAAGCCATTTTTCATCAGCGCTTTGTGGTCACTGTTCACGACGCACCTCCGCAATTGACAGGTTGGTTAAGCAAGGTAGCTTGTTGCTGGCTGACAAACCAGGCCGCTTTTTTTACCGCGGAAACCACCGCCCGGGGGGTAATGGTCGCACCGGTAAACTGATCGAACTGACCGCCATCTTTTTTGACCGCCCAGCGTTTATCGTCTTCACTGGTCACTGTCTTGCCGCTAAAGCTCTGTACCCAGTCCGACACACGTAAGCTCACTTTGTCTCCCAGGCCTGGGGTTTCATTGTGCTCGAGGACCCGTACGCCCAAGACTTGATGACTGGTGGCATCCATCCCGATCAGCACTTTTATCGCGCCATTGTAGCCATTGGGGGCGATGGTTTGAATGGCGACCGTGGTCACCTCATCGTTCAAGGTGCCGACATAAAAAGGTTGCGCCTCGTCAGTGCCGAGTGCGTCCGAGTTTGTCACCAAGCGGCAGCTTTGGTGAAGCGGATTATCATGGCGCGCTTTTGGGATCACTTGATTGAGCGCTTTGGATAACTGAATTTGTTGTTGCTCTTTTATCGTGTCTTCAGTCAGCGCATTGGTAACCGCCACTAATGCGGTGGATAAGAGGGCTGCGATCGCCAAGATGCCCCCATGTTTTCGTATTGTTTCAATCATGACTGTGACTTCTTCTCTGCCCGCTTATTCGCATGGCCGTAAGTTCTCGGTTTGGTGTAGTAATCAATCAAAGGCACGCATAAGTTAGCGATAATCACTGCAAACGCGACACCGTCGGGGTAGCCACCCCAAGTACGGATCAAGTACACCAACACCCCAATGAGGCCGCCGAACCACAAGCGCCCTTTGTCCGTCGTGGATGCGGAAACCGGATCGGTGGCGATGAAAAATGCCCCCAGCATGGTCGCACCAGACAACAAATGAATCAGCGGCGACGCTAATTGATCGGGCGCAATCAAGTGGCCCAACAGTGAGCTTGATAATAAGGCGGTGAGTACCGCAACCGGAATATGCCAGTTGATCACACCGCGTTGAATCAATACCAAACCACCGAGCAGATACAGCGTATTCACCCAGGCCCAGCCTTTGCCACCAACGGCAGAAAATATAGGCTGTTGCAAGGCCTCACTGACGGTTTGTCCGCCGGCTAATGCGGTTTTTATGGTGTCCAGTGGCGTGGCCATGGTCGCACCATCGACGGTCATACGGAGTTGGTTAACACTAAAACCGTCCAACGTATAGCCACTGAAAATAGCGGCTAGGGTATCACCGAAGGTTAACGCATGGGTGGCAAGGCTTTCGGGCGGTAGCCAGGTGGTCATTTGTACTGGAAATGCGATCAACAACACTACATAGCCAACCATGGCGGGATTAAACAGGTTTTGACCCAGCCCGCCATAAATATGCTTGGCAACGATGATAGAAAACGCGGTACCAATTACGATCACCCACCAAGGTGCCATCGGGGGGATCGCGACGGCCAAAAGAAATGCAGTGAGCAGCGCGCTATTGTCACGTAAATAGGCCATCACCGGGCGGCGACGTAACCGCATCACCAGTGCTTCTGTTGTCCAGGCGGTTAACACGGCGAGTGTTAGCTGGATTAATACTCCCCATCCAAAGAAATACCACTGTGCCGCGAGTCCTGGTAATGCGCACAGGAGAACGGTCAGCATAATATGGCTGGTGGAGCGCTTATTGTGGGCGTGTGGTGAACTTGCAATGAAAAACGCCACGTTGATTATTCCTTATTATCTTGTTTTTGTTGAGCGGCTTTACGCGCTTTGGCACGGGCAACGGCAGCGGCGACAGCGGCTTTTTTATCGCTGGCCTCGCCAGTGTCTGACGTTTTGTTGGCTGTTGCGGTTTGGCTTT